>JANLSP010000208.1:0-17915 GCA_031362485.1 Novosphingobium sp. | reverse complement strand
GGTAATCCTCAAGCCCAATCCGCCCAACCTGCAGGAGCTCTACCTCGAGAGCCTCGCGGCAATCGGCGTCGATCCGCTGGCGCACGATATCCGCTTCGTCGAGGATGACTGGGAAAGCCCCACGCTGGGCGCCTGGGGGCTCGGCTGGGAAGTTTGGTGCGACGGGATGGAAGTCACCCAGTTCACCTATTTCCAGCAGATGGGCGGGTTTGACTGCAAGCCGGTGGCGGGCGAACTGACGTACGGTCTGGAGCGGCTGGCAATGTATATCCAGGGCGTCGACAATGTCTACGACCTGCGCTTCAACGACTCCGTCAGCTATGGCCAGGTGTTCCTCGAGAATGAAAGAGAGCACTCGAAGTATAACTTTGAAGTGGCTGACACTGCATCGCTTTTTGATGGATTTGCCAAGGCCGAGGCTGAATGCCAGCGCTGCATCGAAGCGGAGATTCCGCTCGCAGCCTATGACCAGGCAATCGAGGCCAGCCACCTGTTCAACCTGCTTCAGGCGCGCGGCGTGATCTCGGTACAGGAACGTGCCAGCTATATCGGCCGGGTGCGCGATCTTGCCAAGGGCAGCTGCGCAGCGTGGATCGAGAAGAACACCGCGCGCTGGGCGACGGAATTTCCGGGGTGGACGGTATGAGCACCTTCCTCCTCGAGCTGCGCTCGGAAGAAGTGCCCGCGCGCATGCAGGCCGGCGCGCGCCGTGATCTCGAAAAGCTGTTCCGCGAACAGATGGCGGCAGCGGGTGTTTCGCTTGGCGCGCTGACTGTGTGGTCCACGCCGCGCCGGCTGGTGCTGATCGCGCGGGACCTGCCGCTGGCGACGGTGGCGGTCAGCGAGGAAATCAAAGGTCCGAAAGTCGGAGCTCCCTCGCAGGCGCTCGAAGGCTTTCTGCGCAAGACCGGGCTGACGCAGGAGCAGTTGACGGAGCGCGACGGGGTGTATTTCGCGATCAGCGAAAAGCCAGGCAGGGCCACTGCCGAAGTGCTCGCCGAAGCCATCCCCGCCATCATCCGCGCCTTTCCCTGGCCCAAGTCGCAGCGTTGGGGCGCGGGCTCGATCAGCACCGAAAGCCTGCGCTGGGTGCGCCCGCTCTCGGGGATTGTCGCAATTCTGGATCAGCAACTGGTCGAATGCGAAGCGGGCGATGTCCGTTCGGGCTACGCCACCATGGGGCACCGCTTCCATCATCCGGGCGAAATCACCATCGGCAGCGCAACCGATTATCAGGACAAGCTGCGTGCCTGCCACGTCATCGTCGATCACGAGGAGCGGCAGAACACGATCCGCACTGGCGCCAAGGCGGCTGCCGAGGCGGCCAGGCTTACGCTGGTCGAGGACGAAGGGCTGGTGATCGAAAACGCCGGGCTGACCGAATGGCCGGTCCCCTTGTTGGGGCACTTTGATGAGGCCTATCTTGAGGTTCCACCTGAAGTTATCCAGCTTACTGCGCGGACAAACCAGAAGTATTTTGTCTGCGAGAAGGATGGCAGGCTCGCCAACGCCTTCGTCTGCACTGCCAATATCATGGCGAGCGACGGCGGCGAAGGCATCGTTGCCGGCAACCGCAAGGTGCTCGCCGCAAGGCTTAGCGACGCGCGCTTCTTCTGGCAGCAGGACCGCAAGAAGACGCTGGCAGAGCACGCCGAGGGCCTCGCGCGGATCACCTTCCACGAGAAGCTGGGTACAGTCGCCAATAAGGTCGAGCGTGTCGCCAAGCTGGCGCGCTGGCTTGTGGAAGAAGGCATCGTCAAGGGCGCAGACGCCGATCTCGCCGAACAGGCCGCGCGCCTGAGCAAGGCCGACCTCGTCACCGAAATGGTCGGTGAATTTCCCGAGTTGCAAGGCCTGATGGGCGGCTATTACGCCCGCGCCGAGGGACTGCCCGATGCAGTGGCCGATGCGATCCGCGATCATTACAAGCCGGTCGGGCAGGGCGATAATGTGCCGACTGCGCCTGTGACGGTGGCGGTGAGTTTGGCGGATAAGCTGGATACTTTGGTTGGGTTCTTCTTGCTTGGCTTGATGCCAACAGGTTCAAAGGACCCATTTGCGTTGCGGCGATCCGCGATCTCGATCGCAAATTTGTTGGTAGTCAATCAAATTAGACTACCACTGTCAGATGTTGCAAACTTGTGGATTGGTTTTGCATTCGCCGGTTTGAAAACTGAACCTGACGACAGCGACTTGTATCTGCCGCACCCTTTGCTTTCACTCGTTGGCAATCTTCCAATGGCCAACGCGCTCAAAGTATTAAAAGCGAGCAACGTTGCAGTGATGGCGGAGACGTTCGCACCGGCGATCTATAATTTGATTGTATCCACTGATGAATTTGTAGCTTCTTTCCTCATCGACCGCTTCAAAGTCCAGCAACGCGAAGCCGGCGTCCGCCATGACCTGATCGACGCGGTCTTTGCGCTCGGCGGGGAGGACGATCTCGTCCGCCTGCTCGCCCGCGTTCATGCGCTGCAGGCCTTCATCACCACACCCGACGGCACCAACCTGCTCGCCGGCTACAAGCGCGCGGCCAATATCCTCAAGAAGGAGGATTGGCAGGGCGGCGACGAGGAAGCGCGTATCCCGCGCACCGGCGAGGAAGATCCGCTGGCCATGGTCGACGATCCCGGCATGGCCGAAGTTGTCGCAGCGCGGATGGATCTGATCCGTGAAGGTGCGCCGTCCTACCCGCCGGAGCCTGCCGAACAGGCACTGATCGATGCTCTGGCAGCCGCCGGACCGCAGGCCAGCGCCGCAGTCGAGGCCGAACAATTTGCCGACGCCATGGCTGCGCTTGCGCGGTTGCGCGCGCCGATCGATGCGTTCTTTGATAACGTCACCGTCAACGACGCCGATCCGGCGAAGCGCGGTGCGCGGCTCTCGCTGCTGTCGCGCTTCCGCGATGCGGTGCACAGCGTGGCGGATTTCTCGAAGATCGAGGGCTAGGCGCCACCCATTGTTTTCCCGGCGGGGTCCAACGAAAGCAACCGAATGACATCTCAGGTTTATACTTTCGGCGGCGCCCTTCGACATGCTCAGGGTGAACGGGATCAAGTTGACCCACGCACACGCGACAAGACGATTGTCGGCGGCAAGGGGGCAAACCTCTCTGAGATGGCCGGGATCGGCCTGCCGGTGCCCCCGGGCTTCACCATTACCACCGAGGTCTGCGTTGACTATCTGGCCAAGGGCGCAGCTTTCGACGCCGCATTGCGCAGTGACGTCGCAGAAGCGCTCACCCATATCGAGCGCGCGGTCGGCAAGAAATTCGGCGATGCCGCGGATCCGTTGCTCGTTTCGGTCCGCTCGGGCGCGCGGGTTTCGATGCCGGGGATGATGGACACCGTGCTCAACCTCGGGCTCAACGACGCGACGGTCGAAGGGCTGGCCAATACTTCCGGCGACGCCCGTTTCGCGTGGGATTCCTATCGCCGCTTCATCCAGATGTATTCCGACGTGGTGCTCGGTCTCGATCATCACCGGTTTGAGGACGCACTCGAAATAGCCAAGGAAGATAGAGGCTACTTCACCGATGTCGAAATGCAGGCCGAGGATTGGCAGGCGCTGGTCGCCGAATACAAGGCTATTGTCGCCGAAGGACTGGGCCGGCCATTCCCGCAGGACGAGAACGAGCAGCTGTGGGGCGCAATCGCCGCTGTGTTCGACAGCTGGGATTCGGACCGCGCCAAGGTCTATCGCCGGCTCAACGACATTCCGGGCGACTGGGGCACTGCAGTCAATGTCCAGGCCATGGTTTTCGGCAATATGGGCGATACCTCGGCGACCGGCGTCGCTTTCACCCGCGACCCTGCCACGGGCGAGCGCGCTTATTACGGCGAATGGCTGGTCAACGCGCAGGGCGAGGATGTCGTCGCGGGCATCCGCACGCCGCAATATCTGACCCTGGCCGCGCGCGAGCGGGCGAATGCCAAGCCGCTGTCGATGGAAGAGGCGATGCCCGAGGCCTACGGCGAGCTCGCCCGCGTGTTCGATCTGCTCGAAGCGCACTACCGGGACATGCAGGACATCGAGTTTACCGTCGAGCGCGGCAAGCTGTGGATGTTGCAAACCCGCAGCGGCAAGCGCACTGCCAAGGCCGCGCTGAAGATGGCGGTGGACATGGTCGGCGAGGGTCTGATCGACAAGGCTACGGCGATTGCGCGGATCGATCCGATGGCGCTCGACCAGTTGCTCCACCCGACGCTGGACCCCAATGCGCCGCGCGACGTGCTGGGCACTGGCCTGCCCGCGTCTCCGGGAGCTGCATCCGGGGCAATCGTGCTCGATGCGGATACGGCGGAGCGGCATTCATCCCGTGGCGAACCGGTGATCCTGGTCCGGGTTGAGACATCACCTGAAGATATTCATGGCATGCACGCTGCCAAAGGAATCCTGACCGCGCGGGGCGGCATGACCAGCCACGCAGCAGTGGTCGCGCGCGGCATGGGCCGGCCTTGTGTTTCGGGGGCTTCAGCGGTCTCCATCGACCTTGCCGCCCGCACGCTGCGTATCGGCACACGCTCGCTCAAAGAAGGCGATGTCATCACGCTTGATGGCAGCACTGGCCAGATCATGGCAGGCAGGGTTGCCACGATCGAGCCCGAGCTGGTCGGCGACTTCGGAGTGCTGATGACCTGGGCCGATGGCCACCGCCGCATGAAAGTGCGCGCCAACGCCGAAACTCCCGACGATTGCCGCATGGCCCGCCAGTTCGGCGCCGAGGGCATTGGCCTGTGCCGCACCGAGCACATGTTCTTCGATGCGGCCCGCATTTCGGCCGTCCGCCAGATGATCCTCGCCGAGACGGAAGAGGCGCGCGGTGCGGCGTTGGCCAAGCTGCTGCCCGAGCAGCGCAGCGATTTTCGCAGTATTTTTGAGATCATGGCCCCTTTGCCGGTGACCATTCGCCTGCTCGATCCGCCGCTGCACGAGTTCCTGCCGACCGCCGAGGATGATTTCCTGGCGCTGGCCGAAGTGATGGGTATCGGTGTCGATACGCTGCGCCGCCGCACGGCTGAACTGCACGAATTCAACCCGATGCTGGGCCATCGCGGTTGCCGGCTGGGCATCACGTTTCCAGACATCTACGCCATGCAGGCGCGCGCAATATTCGAGGCAGCATGCGAGGTTGCCCGCGCTGGCGATGCACCCGTGCCCGAACTGATGATCCCGCTGGTTGTCACCCGCCGCGAGCTCGAAATCCTCAAGGCACTGATCGACCGCACTGCCGAGGCCGTTTTCGCCGAGCAGGGGCTGCGGATCACTTATCAGGTCGGCTCGATGATTGAGCTGCCGCGGGCGGCGCTGATGGCGGGCGAGATTGCCGAAGTTGCCGAGTTCTTCTCGTTCGGGACCAACGACCTGACGCAAGCGACGCTCGGCCTCAGCCGCGATGACGCCGGTCGGTTCCTGGGTGCCTACATCGAACAGGGCATTTTTGCGCGCGATCCCTTCGTCAGTCTCGATGTCGACGGGGTTGGCCAACTGGTCGCGTTGGCGGCGGAACGGGGCAGGGGGACTCGGCCCGCGATCAAGCTGGGCATCTGCGGCGAACACGGCGGCGATCCCGCCAGCATTGCCTTCTGCGAGACCCAGGGCCTCGATTATGTCAGCGCCTCGCCTTATCGGGTGCCGATTGCGCGGCTGGCCGCAGCGCAGGCGGCTTTGGGCTGAAGGCTACTTTCTCCAGCCGCTCAGTGTCAAAATTTCGAGGCGCTCGGTGGTCTGCTCGCCGAACGCCTCCTGCGCACGGCGCAGCGCCGCCTTGCCCAGCGGCGGGCCCGAGCGGACCAGCACGTTGCCCAGTCCCTGCGCGCGCAAGTCGGCTACCAGCGCGCCCAGATTTCGGAAGCGCACATCCAGCGCGCGGCTGTCCACCACCGGATCAGCGAGTCCCGCACGCTGGAGCAGCTGCCCGCCGGCGCGGACATCGATCTGGGGGTGAATGCGCGGGGCGGGGCGGGGGCCATCGGCCGCCAGCATTGCCGCGCGCAGGGCTGGCAGGCTACCCGCGCCCATAAAGCTGGCGATCATCAATCCACCGGGTGCAAGTCCTCCGCGCAAGTGGATCAGCGCGCCGGGCAAGTCGTTGGCAGTGTCGAGCGTGCCAAGGCTGGCAATAAATTCGAACGGGCCGAAGGGGAAGGGCTGTTCCTCCGCGAATCCGGCGGCAAGTTTCGCCTCGATGACCGCTGCGCCGGTTGCGCGCAGTGCGGAGGCAATTTGGCCGGTCCAGTCGCCGACAATCAGCGATTTGGCAGGGTGATGGCGTAGGAAAGCCAGGCGCTCGAGCACATCCTCGACCATGTCGGCCATGACATAGCGCGGCGCATCGGGATGGTTTTGCAATGCCAGCATGCGCCGCCGCGCGGCGAGGCGGCGTGCGGAGGAGAAGATCACCGGGGGCGGGGCGGCAGCCATAGCCTCCCTTGCCGCTTGCATCCGCGCGGAGCAAGCGCTTGCCGAGGCGGCAGCGCGGGCTACAATCCACTCGCATGCAGATTGCCCGCAGCCTTGCTCCGCTGATCGACCTTGCCTTCCCGCCGCGCTGTCCGCTCTGCGGTGAGGGACTGTTGGCGCAGACCGGCCTGTGCGCCGCTTGCTGGAGCGAGCTGGCGATCCCTGGCGATCCGAGCTGCAGCCTGTGCCAGCGGCCCTTTCCTGATGCGATTCGCGATGGCTCGGTCTGTGCGCCATGCCTTGCCGCCCCGCCGCGCCATGACGGAATTGCGGCGGGCACGCTCTACAACGACGCCTCGCGCCAGCTGGTGCTCTCATTCAAGCGAGGTCGGCACATTGCCTTGGCCCCGCTGATGGCGCGGCTGATGGCGGCGCGAATGCCGTTTGCCGACGCGGGCTGGCTGCTGGTGCCCGTTCCGCTGCACCGCTGGCGGCTGTGGCGGCGCGGATTTAACCAGGCGGCGCTGCTGGGGCGAGAGATAGCCCGGCTTCAGGGCATGGAACTTGCCGTCGATGCTCTGGTCCGTACGCGCGCCACGCCGACGCTCGGCGGGCTGGGCAGTCAGGCGCGGACGAAAGCCATGGCCGGGGCGATTGCGGTCAATCCGGCGCAGGCGGAGCGGCTGAAAGGGGCAAAGATCATGTTGGTCGACGATGTGCTGACCAGCGGCGCAACGAGCGGGGCCTGCGTGCGAGCCTTAAAAAGGGCCGGTGCCCAGCGCGTGGCGATAACCTGTTTTGCCAGGGTGCTCAACGAGGCACTGGGAGACGCAAACGAAGACGCCCGGGTATAACCCCGGGCGTCCGCGTGACGAAACTGATGGACGCCGCTTCTGCGGAACGGAAGCGCCCCCTGACGCGTTCCTCGTCCGATCCCTCATGTTCTGGCTAACGCTTTGCGTTCTGGCCGATCCCCCGAACCATGGCGCCTGCTGAGCGACCGATTGTCGGCGTTGCATTCCTTGCGGTCTGCGGAGCGGTGATCACTCGAATCGCCCGCAATTAAAAGGACGATTGCAGCCAGCGATGGATTTTGCCCGGAACATGTGGTTATCGTGCAACATCTGCTGTTCTGTTCAACCTTGTGGAATCGTACATGACCCTGCCTTCATCCGCAGTTCGCGAACAGGGAACGCAGTTTCTGCCCCGCTACGACGCGCAGGGATTGCTGATCGCAATTGCCCTGGATTCGGCGAGCAATGAGGTGCTCATGGTGGCCTTTATGGATGCCGAGGCATTGGCGAAAACCCGCGAGACAGGTCTCGCCCATTTCCATTCGCGTTCGCGCGGGCGGCTTTGGCTGAAAGGCGAGACTTCAGGGCATTTCCTGCGCGTCGATGAAATTCGCGTCGATTGCGATCAGGATGCCTTGCTGCTCCGGGTCACGCCTGATGGTCCGGCCTGCCACACCGGTGCAGCGAGTTGTTTTTACCGCAAGCTGGAAGGCGAGGCGCTGGTGAAGATAGCAACTTGATACTTACATCTATGTCAGCTATAGGAATGACGACGAACTACCGAGGATAACTCATGCCCACCTACAAGGCCCCCGTCCGCGATACCTGCTTTGTCATCAACGAGCTATTGCAGCTTGAAAAATATGGTAATGTGCTCGGCTCCGACAATGTCAGCCCAGACATCGTGGGCGCAGTCATGGAAGAAGCCGGCAAATTTACCAGCGAAGTTCTGGCCCCGCTCAATGCTTCGGGTGATGCCGAAGGTTGCACCCGGAATGCAGATGGCTCGGTGACAACGCCGAAAGGTTTCAAGCAGGCCTTCGACCAGTTCCGCGAGGCAGGCTGGGGCACACTCTCTGCGCCGGTGGAATTCGGAGGGCAGGGCATGCCGCACGTGCTGGGACTGGCGCTGGAGGAGTATCTCTCTTCTTCCAATCAGTCGTTCGCCATGTATCCGGGCCTCACGAACGGGGCGATAGCCTCGATTCGCGTTAAGGCGTCGCCGGAGCTGCAAGCCAAGTATCTGCCAAAGATGATTACCAATGAATGGCTTGGCACGATGAACTTGACCGAGCCGCATTGCGGCACTGATCTGGGTCTCATCCGAACGCGGGCTGTGCCGCAAATGGGCGGGTCCTATGCGATCACCGGCACCAAGATCTTCATTTCGGCAGGCGAAAACGATCTGGCCGATAACATTATCCATCTCGTTTTGGCCAAGACGCCGGACGCGCCCGATTCGTCGAAGGGCATTTCGCTGTTCATCGTGCCCAAGGTGCTGGTCAACGACGACGGTTCGCTGGGCGAGCGCAATGCGGTTTCCTGCGGCTCGATCGAAAACAAGATGGGCATTCACGGCAATGCGACATGCGTCATGAATTATGACGGCGCGACCGGCTGGCTGGTTGGCGAGGAAAACAAGGGACTCGCCGCGATGTTCATCATGATGAATGCGGCGCGGCTGGGCGTTGGCATGCAGGGTCTGGCTCAAGCCGAAGTGGCTTACCAGAACGGCGTTCTCTATGCTGCAGACCGCCGTCAGGGCCGGGCGCTGACCGGTGCGGCTGATCCGGCCGAAAAGGCCGACACCCTGTTCGTCCACCCCGACATCCGCCGCATGCTGATGGACGCCAAGGCATTCACCGAAGGCATGCGCGCCCTTGGGCTTTGGGGCGCTTTGCAGGTGGAGCTGAGCCACATGGCTGCGAGGGAGGAAGATCGCCAGATGGCTGACGATCTGATCTCGCTGCTGACCCCGGTGATCAAGGGCTATGGCACCGACAAGGGCTTCGAAGTCGCCGTCAACATGCAGCAGGTCTGGGGCGGGCACGGTTTTATTCGCGAAAACGGCATGGAACAGTTCGTCCGCGATTCGCGCATTGCGATGATCTACGAAGGCGCCAATGGCGTGCAGGCAATGGATCTGGTTGGCCGCAAGCTGCCCGCTAACATGGGCCGCGCGGTGCAGGCATTCTTCGCGCTGGTCGATGGCGAGTGCGCCGCGGCCAAGTCAGACGAAAAGCTTGCACCGATTGCCGGGCCGATTGAAAAAGCCAATGCCGAACTGAAGGCTGCGACCATGTGGCTGATGCAGAACGGCATGACCAATCCCAACAACGCGGGCGCCGGCGCGCATCATTACATGCACATCATGGGCATTGTCGCGCTCGGCCTGATGTGGCTGCGCATGGCCAAGGTGTCCGCCGAGACGCTGGCAGCAGGCACCGGCGATGGCGCGTTCTATCAAGCCAAGCTCGTCACCGCGCGCTATTTTGCCGAACGCTACACGCCCGATGCCGGCGCGCTGCGACGCAAGTTGGAAGCTGGCTGCGAGGCCATGATGGAACTGCCGATTGAGGCGTTTGCCACCGCCTGATTTTCCGCGCAGAAGGAGGGGACATGCCGCGAATACCCTACCCCGAACTTTCCGGCCTCGCGCAGGAAGTGCGCGATTCGATCGGTGAGAAGCCGGCCAATGTCAGCCTGATGATGGCGGTGGCGTCGGCTCCGGTGTTCAAGGGCCTCGGCCAGTTGGGCAGCGCGCATATCCGTGGCTCAGGCCTGCCGCCGAGATTGCGCGAGCTCGCGATTCTGCGCGTGGGCTACATGTCCGGGTCGGCCTACGAAGTGTTCCAGCATGAAGCTTTGGCGCGCTATGTCGGGCTGAGCGACGCGCAGATCGATGCGATCCGCAGTGGCGATGCCCGTTCGCCCGTGCTCGATGCGGCCGAGCGCGACGTGATGGCGTTCGTCGAGGATCTTGTCGCCAATGTACGGGCCAGTGATGCAACGCTTGCCGCCGTACGCAAGCATTTGGATGACAGCCAGGTTGTCGATCTCATCCTCGTCAGCGGTTACTACATGACCGTTTGCCGCTTGCTCGAGACCACCGGGGTGGAGATCGAGGAAACGCCGATCGACTGGAGCACTATGGTGCCGCCGCACTAACCGCCGGATATAGCCATAGAGGCATTCGCCAAGGCGAAAATTCTGGGCTAACATGCTGTCACAGACAATGAAGGGATAGGCATGTTCGTAAAGTTTACGAGTTCTGATCGGGTGGAGACCGCCGTCAATGCCGCGCAAGTGACATTCATCTCGTCGGTAACGGACGGCACGCGCATCCGCTTCGGCGAAGGTCGCAGCGTGACGGTAATCGAGCCGATGGCTGAGGTGATCGAGAGACTGAACCGGACCCGGCAGCTACCTCAGGAATAGCATACTAGCTGAAGATCTCGTCAAAAAGCGCGAGCATTGCCGCCCAGCTCTGCCGGTCGGCGCTGGCGTTGTATTTCACTGCATCAAGCCCGCGCGCATCACTGCCCGGATCGGTAAAGCCGTGGCGAACACAAGCATAGGAATGGAAGTGCCAGTCGGCACCGGCGCGGTCCATTTCCTCCCAGAATTCCATCACACTTTTGCGCGGCACCATCGGATCAGCATCGCCGTGGCACACCAGGATACGCGGGCGGATCGCACCCGGTTCTGCCGGGGCGCGCGTGTCAAGCAGGCCGTGAAAACTGACCGCTACGGAAAGCTCCGCGCCATCGCGCGCGGCCTCAAGCGCAGCTTGCCCGCCCATGCAATAGCCGACCGCTCCCATCGCCAGACCTGCTGCCTCCGGATGACCGCGCAAGGCGGCAATCGCGGCACGCAGGCGCGCGCGGTAGTGCTCCGCGCTTGTCCGCAGTTTCTGGGCCAGAGGGCCGGCGGCGGCGAAGCTTTCCACCGGCTCGCCATAGAAATCAGCGATCAGCGTGAGGAAACCCTTCTCCGCGAGCATGGCCGCGCGCCGCTCCATTGCCGGGTTCACATTGGCGATGGTCGGGAACAGGATAATCGCTGCGCGCGGCGCGCCCGCCGGGCGAGCGAGCCAGCCGGTAAGGCGCAGGGAACCGTCGGAATAGGCGACCGCTTCCAGCCTGCTCATTCCGGCAAGAAATCCGCCACCGACAAATAGCGCTCGCCGGTATCGTAGTTAAAACCCAGCACCCGCGAACCAGCCGGCAGACTAGGCAGTTTTTGCGCAATGGCCGCCAGCGTCGCGCCCGAGCTGATGCCCACCAGCATGCCTTCCTTTGTCGCCGACTGTCGCGCCCATTCCTTGGCATCTGCCGGATCGACCTGGATCGCGCCGTCGATCGACTGGGTATGGAGGTTTGCCGGAATAAAGCCAGCGCCGATGCCCTGGATCGGATGCGGCGCCGGCTGGCCGCCCGAAATCACCGGGGACAAAGTGGGCTCTACTGCCCAGGCCTTCATTTTTGGCCATTTGCCCTTGAGCGTCTCGGCGCAACCGGTCAGATGCCCGCCCGTGCCGACACCCGTTATCAGCGCGTCAATCGGCGCGTCGGCGAAATCTGTGAGAATTTCCTGCGCCGTCGTGGTGGCATGGACCGCGATATTGGCGGGATTGTCGAATTGCTGGGGCATCCAGGCGCCAGGCGTCTGCTCGACCAGTTCGCGCGCCCGCTCGATCGCTCCCTTCATACCCTTTTCCCGCGGTGTAAGATCGAACTTCGCACCATAGGCCAGCATCAGCCGCCGGCGCTCGATTGACATCGAATCGGGCATCACCAGCACCAGCGGATAGCCCTTGACTGCCGCGACCATGGCAAGGCCGATTCCGGTGTTGCCCGAGGTTGGCTCGATGATCGTGCCGCCCGGCCTGAGGCTGCCATCCGCCTCGGCCGCCTCGATCATGGCAAGGCCGATACGGTCCTTGATCGAACCGCCCGGATTCGCGCGCTCACACTTGATCCAGACTTCGTGTTCGGGAAACAGGCGGGCAAGGCGGATATGCGGTGTCTGGCCAATTGTGGCCAGTATGCTGTCGGCTTTCACGGATCAGGCTCCCTCTGACGGTGAGGTTCACGATAATGCGGTGCGAAGGTCCGGGCGTTCCTGAGTTCGGGAAACAGCCAGGCCCAGGCGATGGTCACCACTATGGCACCTGCGCCGCCAAAGACAACCGCCCCGGTGGCGCCAAGCAAACCGGCTGCAAGGCCGGACTGCATTTCGCCAAGCTCGTTTGAAGCCGAAATCGCAAGTCCCGAAATGGCCGAAACCCGCCCGCGCACGTCGTCGGGGGTATTAAGCTGGATCAGCGTGCTGCGGATGAATACCGAAACCATGTCGGCTGCACCCAGCAGGGCGAGCAGGAAAAGCGAAAGCATGTAGTTGCGCGAGAGGCCAAAGGCGATTGTCGCAGCGCCGAATGCCACGACTGCCCATAACATCTTGGCTCCGACATTTTGGGCAATCGGCCGCGATGAAAGCCAGGCTGAAACAACCACAGCGCCTAAAGCGGGCGCCGCTCGCATGATGCCCAGCCCTTCCGCTCCGACGCCCAGAATGTCTCGCGCAAATACCGGGAGCAGCGCAGTCGCCCCGCCCAGCAGGACAGCGAACAGGTCGAGTGTGATGCACCCCAGCAGGAAGCGTTCGTTCCTGACATAGCGAAAACCCTCGGCAACCTGCCTTATGGGATGCGTGTCGCGATTCCCTTCCGGCGGTGGCAAACGGCGGATGCTGAGAATGGCTGCAGAGCTGACCATCAGCAGCCCGCTCGCCGTCCAGTATGGCAGAGCCTGGTCGAGGCCGTAAAGCAGGCCGGCCATTGCCGGGCCGCCGATCGCGCCCCCCTGCCAGGCCATCGAACTGAGCGCCATGGCGCGCGGGATAAGCGCGGCAGGCACGATGTTAGGCGCGACAGCGCTCAATGCCGGGCCGATGAACACCCGCGCCGTTCCATGCAGCGCGGCCAGGCCGAACAGCAATGGCAAGCTGGCGATTCCCAGCCATGTAGTCGCCGCGAGCGCAAGGGCGACAACAAGATCAATCAACGAGGCACATGCCGCCACGTTACGACGGTCGAAACGGTCAGCTACAACGCCGGCCACTGGCGTGAATATAAATAGCGGTACGAATTGCGCCAGGCCGAGCAGACCGAGCAGGAACGCCGCCTGCTGGATTGACATGCCATATTGACCGCGTGCCAGATCATAGAGCTGGTAGCCGATAATGACCACCATTCCGACCGTGCCGAGCACCGAAGCAAAGCGCGAGAGCCAATAAAGCCGGAAGTCGCGGATATATAGAGGCGATGTCGGCTCGTTCATGTCACCCGCATGGCAGGCGAAGCGCAGCTTGCCAAGCGGGGCGCTAGAACTTCAGGCGGGCAGTCAGGCGAAGGTCGCGCCCCGCAACCGGCACGAAATCGCGGGTGAAGCTTGCCGCGCGGCGTCCGTTTACGTTGAACAGGTTGTTGGCGCTGAACAGCAAAGTCAGAGGCCCGTCCTCGCCAAGCGGGTGCCAGTCCGCCGAAAGGTTCACCAGAGTGAAGGCGGGCACTAACGTCTCGCTCTCTGCCACGCGGTCCTGCCGCGCATTCCATTCGACCTCGCCGTGCAGTCGCAGGCTTCCCTGGCGCAGCTCCGCGCCGCCGCGAAGGCGCAGCGGAGGAATGCGCGGCGCAGGACCGAGATTGACAAGTTCTGCGCGGGTATAGTCGGCGGCCGCATCCAGCGTCAGCGCTCCGTTGCCCCAGCGCAGCGCCTCAAGCGAGGCACTCGCCTCGAACCCGTGAAACCGCGCGGGCAACTGGCTGTAGCGAAAGACCGGAAAGCCCTCGCGTTCCTCGCCGCTGGGCAGGGCCGCGATGAAATTGGCGAACCGGGTCATATAGCCGGTCAACGAGAACGAAGTTCGCTCACCCTTGTAGCGCAGGTATGCCTCAAACCCGTCGCTCGTCTCGCTGCGAAAGCCCGGATTGCCGACTTCGTACGCTTGGGTTGCGGCATGCAGACCGTTGGAGAGGAGTTCTTCGGGTGCAGGCGCTCGGGCGCCGCGCGTGTAGTTCGCACCGACTTTCAAACCTTCACCCAAGCTCTGCGACAGGCCGAATGCGCCCGACCAGAGGTCGAAACTGCGGTTGAAGCCTGCGGGGGCTGACTGGACGCGGACACGCTCATAGCGGCCAGCGAGCTCGATCTCGAAGCCGCCGGTCTTGACCGACTGCAATGTGAAAATGCCGAAGCGGTCGATGGTATTGTCGGGAACGAATGCTTCCGCGCCAACCAGCGCAAGGGTACGGGTGAAATACTGCACGCCGCTGCGCCCGCGCCAACCCTCGCGATCAACCTGCACCAGATCGAGCCGCGCCTCGACGCCGTCGCCGAAAAAGCGGGTGCCGACCTCATCGCCTTCCAGCTCGACATGGCCGTAGTCGCCATAAGCGCCGCGCAGCTGGAGCGATTCGAACAGGCCGCCAAGCTTGATCTCGCCGCGCAAGTCGATCCGCGTTTGTCTGAGGTCGATGGAGACCGCTTCAGCCCCGTGTTCCTCGCCTGCCGCTGCGCCGTGTGCCGCATGGCCTGCACCAGGACGCAGCGGTACGCCATAGAGCGTGTCAAAACGCTGCACCGACATGCCAAGACTGCCGCCCGAGCCGATCCAGACTATGCCTCCGCCCAACGTATAGCTGCGCGCACCGGAATGGGGCACGCGGCCGCGCTGGCCGGCCAGTTCGTCAAACTCGGCGGCATCCACAAGCTCGCCTTCGGCCCGGTGCTCTGCCGCCTCTTCCAGCAAATGTTCCCGCAAAGGCGCAGAATTGATGAAGCCGCCGACGCGAAGGTCATCGCTCTTGCGGTACTGGGCATCAAGCTCGATGGCGAAATTCTCACCAAGCGGTGCGTTGACTGCCGCTGCAATCGACCGCTCGTCGGCCGCCGAGCCAAATGAGCCAACCGCTTCCAGTGAGATCGCCTGCGGAATGGCGCGCGGGATCCGCTTGTCAAGCGCATTGACCGCGCCGCCGATCGCCTGACCACCAAACAGCAGGACTGCCGGGCCGTGGACCACGTCAATGTGATCGACGGTCAGCGCATCGAAGACCACCGCGTGATCGGCCGAGACCGAAGAGGCGTCAATCGTGCCGATGCCGTCGGTGAGCACCCGGATGCGGTCTCCGTCGAGGCCGCGCAGCACTGGCCGGGAGGCGCCGGGCGCGAAGCCGGTCGCAGAGACTCCAGGCAGTCTCGCCAAGGTCTCGCCGATCTGGCCGCGCAGCTGTGCGGTAAGCGCATCGCCTTCAATGGTGGCGCTGCCAGCCAGCAGGCCGAAATCCATTGGCGGGTGACCGACTACCAGAAGTTCGTCCGAATGTGCCTCGCCATGCGGCGTTTCCTGGGCCAGCACAGTCCCTGGCGAAATGCAGGCAATTGCGGTTAACAGCGGGGCTGCAAGGAACGGGGCGGGGGCACGGCGCTTGGTCATGCCTCGCCTTTAGATGTAATGATATACTATATCAATATCCAAAGGAACGGCGTGTCGTCCGGAATTATCGCCTTTGCAGCCCGCCGCCTTAGCGGTTGCGGCGCAGACGCGGGTTGTCTTGCAGAACTTCAATGACTTTCATGAAGTCGTCGAGTCGGATGATTCGCTCAAACTGGAATCCGGCCTTGCCGTCAGTCGTCCAGATCAGGTGCGCCTCGATGCGGCCGATAATCGGAAGCCGGACAATCACCCGCTCGCCGCGGTCAAGACCGGGCGCGCTGTCGGCCATGAAGCCATGCGCCGAGATATTGATGACATGGAGGTGGATATCGCCCAACCGGCGGTGTTCGGCAATTACCCGGTGATCAACCGGATGACGCGTTGCCTGGCGCAGATCCGTAACGGACAACTGCGCGCCTGCTCCCATAGCCATAGATCACCTCAAGAAACGGAACCGATCCGATCTTGATGAACCCAAAAGGCAAAAATTGGGTAAACCGGCAATGCCTTGCCGCAACTCTTTGCCGCTATGCCCGGAATTTCGCCCGGTTCACCGCTCAGGCGGGGCGCAACACGCCATGCTTCTTCTTGCCCGAGGAAATCCGCTGGTCGCCGCCAGCGGGTTCGATCCGGAAGCCCTCGTCCAAAATCGATTCGCCACCGACTCGCGCGCCGCCGCCAGCGACCAGCCGCTTGGCTTCACCACGGCTTACTGCGAAGCCGATGCCGACCAGCGCATCGACGATGGTAAACCCTTCGGGCGGGATAACGCAGATCGGCAGATCGACGCCAAGACCGCCACCTGCAAACGTGGCGCTGGCCGTTGCCTCAGCCGCGCGTGCAGCCTCTTCGCCGCGCACCAACCGGGTGACTTCATTGGCCAACACAACTTTGGCGGTGTTGATCTCGCTGCCGGGCAGTGCCTCCAGCTGCGCTACTTCACCCAGCGGCAGATCGGTGAACAGACGCAGGAACTTGCCGACGTCGCGGTCGTCGGAATTGCGCCAGTATTGCCAGAAATCATAGGCGGGGAGCGCATCCTCATTGAGCCAGACCGCGCCTGCCGCCGTCTTGCCCATTTTCGCGCCATCGGCGGTCGTGAGCAGCGGCGTGGTGACGCCAAACAGCTCGCGGCCTTCCATGCGGCGGGTCAGTTCGATGCCGTTGATGATATTGCCCCACTGGTCCGATCCGCCCATTTGCAGCCGGCAACCATGGCGCAGCGCGAGTTCACGGAAGTCGTAGGCCTGCAGGATCATATAGTTGAATTCGAGGAAGGTCAGCGGCTGTTCGCGCTCAAGCCGCAGCTTGACCGAATCGAAGGTCAGCATGCGGTTGATGGTGAAATGCGGGCCAACATCGCGCAGCAGATCGACATAGGAGAGCTGCGACAGCCATTCGTCGTTGTCGACCATGATCGCGTCACTTGGCCCGTCACCGAAGGTGAGCAGCTTTTCGAAAACCGTGCGGATCGAGGCGATATTGGCCTGGATATTCGCGCCCGAGAGCAGCTTGCGCGATTCGTCCTTGCCCGAGGGGTCACCCACTTTGGTGGTGCCACCGCCCATCACGACAATCGGCTTGTGTCCGGCCTGCTGCAAACGGCGCAACAACATGATTTGCACAAGTGATCCCACATGCAGCGATGGCGCAGTCGCATCGAAGCCGATATAGCCCGGCACGACCTGCTTTTGCGCCAGGGCATCGAGCCCTGACGCGTCGGTCAACTGATGAATGTAGCCGCGCTCATTGAGCAGGCGGAGCAGGGAAGAGTTAAATTGGGTCATGATGCCAGCCGTGTTGCGCTGGCCGCCTAGCACGTGAGGTCGCGCTTGGAAACGTATCGGCTGGTCGGGCATGCCAGTTTCGCCCCCAAGCATATCACCAGCCTCACTGTGCGCTGGTCTATGCTGCGCGACGGGAGGCTGATGCTGCGCTACCGGGTGGAAGGCTGCACCACACTGGTCGTGCCCGAAAGCGGCGAGGCGTCGCGCGCTGACGAGCTTTGGAAAACCACCTGCTTCGAGCTGTTTCTCTATGACGGCGCCGGAACTTACCGCGAATATAACTTCTCACCATCGGGCGAATGGGCAGCGTGGCGCTTTTCCGGCTATCGCAACGGCCGGGAGAATATAGACCCGGTCTTCACGCCTGGTGGATTGAGGCTGGATCTATATTCTGCACTGAGCACGATTCGTAGTCTGGTCACAATTGATCAAT
>JANLSP010000187.1:0-2921 GCA_031362485.1 Novosphingobium sp. | reverse complement strand
CCGAGGATGAGCGCCGCGAGGCCTACAATTCCGACATCACCTATGCGACCAACAACGAGCTCGGCTTCGATTACCTGCGCGACAACATGAAGCAGGAACGCGGGCAAATGGTCCACCGCCCGTTCAACTATGGCATTGTCGACGAGGTGGACTCGATCCTGATCGACGAAGCGCGCACTCCGCTGATCATCTCCGGACCGACCGACGACAAGAGCGATCTCTATGTCTCGGTCGACGCGGTGGTGAAGCAGCTTCCTGAAGAGCTGTACGAAAAAGACGAAAAGACGAAGAATATCACCCTCACCGAAGACGGGGTGGAATGGGCTGAGCGCAAGCTGGAGGAGGCCGGGCTGCTGGTCGGCTCGAACCTCTATGATGTCGAGAACACCCAGGTGGTCCACCATCTTGATCAGGCGCTGAAAGCCGTGGTCATGTTCAAGCGCGATACCGACTATATCGTCAAGGACGGCAAGGCGGTGATCATCGACGAGTTCACTGGACGGATGATGGACGGTCGGCGCTGGTCAAACGGGCTGCATCAGGCAGTCGAGGCGAAGGAAGGGATCAATATCGAGCCCGAGAACCAGACCATGGCCTCGATCACCTTCCAGAACTACTTCCGCATGTACCCCAAGCTTTCGGGCATGACCGGCACAGCTGCGACCGAGGCGGCGGAATTCTTCGACATCTACAAGATGAATGTCGTGACCATTCCGACCAATGTTCCGGTGCTGAGGATCGACGAGGAAGACGAATTTTACAAGAACACGCTCGACAAGTTCGGCGCGATTGCCAAGCGCATTCGCCTGCAGAACGAAAAGGGCCAGCCGGTTCTGGTCGGCACGGTCTCGATCGAGAAGAGCGAACTGCTCTCCGAATTCCTCGAGAAAGAGGGCGTGGTGCACAATGTGCTCAACGCCCGCTTCCACGAGAAGGAAGCGCATATCGTGGCGCAGGCCGGTCGGCTCGGCGCAGTGACCATCGCCACCAATATGGCCGGGCGCGGCACTGACATCAAGCTGGGCGGCAACCTTGAATTCCGCATCGACGATGAATTGAAGGACATGCCCGAAGGCCCCGAGCGCGAGGCGGCAATAGCGAAGATGGCGGCGGAGATCGAAGCCGAAAAGCAGGCGGTCCTCGATGCCGGCGGACTGTTCGTGCTGGGCACCGAACGCCACGAAAGCCGCCGCATCGACAATCAGTTGCGCGGCCGCTCGGGTCGGCAGGGCGATCCGGGCCTGTCACGCTTCTACCTCTGCCTGGAAGACGATCTGCTGCGCATTTTCGGGCCGGACACGCTGTTTTCCAAGATGATGAATTCCAACCTTGCCGATGGCGAGGCGATCGGCTCGCGCTGGCTCTCCAAGGCCATCGAGACCGCGCAGAAAAAGGTCGAGGCGCGCAATTACGATATCCGCAAGCAGGTCGTCGAATACGATGACGTGATGAATGACCAACGCAAGGTGATTTACGAGCAGCGTGCCGACATCATGGACGCCGAAGCGGTCGACGATGTCGTTGTCGACATGCGCCACGACACGATCAACAATATGGTCGGCGATGCCTGCCCGCCCGGATCCTATCCCGAGCAATGGAATCTTGAAGCGCTGCGCGAGCGGGCGAAGGAAATTCTGGCCATCGAACCGCCGATCGAGGAATGGCTTGCCGAGGACGGGCTGGAGCCCGACGATATAGCCGAGCGCCTGATCGCGCTGGCCGATACCAAGATCGAAAGCCTGCGTACCGGCAATGATCCGGAAATCTGGCGTCAGGTGGAAAAGAGCGTCCTGCTGGAGCGGCTCGATCATTACTGGAAGGAACATCTGGCGACGCTCGATGCCTTGCGCCAGGTGGTGTTCCTGCGGGCTTACGCGCAAAAGCAGCCGATCAACGAATACAAACAGGAAGCATTCGGGCTGTTCGAGCGCATGCTGGAGACGATCCGCGAAGACGTGACCCGCATCCTGGCGACCAGCGAGCTGAGCATGCCGCCGCCGATGGACTTTGACCTGCCGGAACTGCCCGACTTCCTCACCGGCCACATTGACGCGATGGGCTTTGAAGGCGATGGCCGGGCGGTCACTCCGGGGGCGCAGGCGATGCTGGGTAACCTGGGTAGTGGCGCGGGCGACGCTGCCGGCGGGGATCCCTATGCGGATCTGGGCCTGTCGCGCAATGCGCTGTGTCCATGCGGTTCAGGCAAGAAATACAAACACTGCCACGGAGTGGTCTGAATTGCTCGTGAGTTAGAAAGGGAAGCGAGGCATGGATTGGCTGCCCCTGGGGTTTTTCGGCACGGCCTTGCTCTATGCATCGGTCGGCTTCGGCGGCGGTTCGACCTACAATGCTCTGCTGGCGCTGGCGGGCACAGATTTCAAGGTGCTGCCGATCATCTCGCTGTCCTGCAACATCCTCGTCGTGACCGGCAGTTGCATCCGCTTCGCGCGGGCAGGGCAGGTGCCGTGGCGCAAGGCCCTGACTCTGGCCCTGATCGCCGCTCCGCTCGCCTTTCTGGGCGGGCTGATGCCGATCAAGGAAAAGGCTTTCCTGCTCACGCTTGCTGTCTGCCTGATCGTCGCAGGGTTGGCGCTGCTGCTGCCGCGCGCGCCTGAACAAAATGGGCGGCCGACCCCGCTGGCGCGCTGGGCACCGATGGCAGTCGCGCCGCTGGGTTTTCTTGCCGGCCTGGTCGGGATCGGCGGCGGTATCTTCCTCGCGCCTCTGCTGCACCTTTCGCGCTGGGACAGCGCGCGCAGGATCGCGGCGACGACGAGCCTGTTCATCCTGATCAATTCGCTCAGCGGCCTTGCCGGGCAATTGCTGAAGGCCGGGCCCGGGCGCTTCGGCGAAGCACTGGGATCCGGCCTGCCGTTGCTGGTCGCGGTTGTCATCGGCGGGCAACTGGGCAGCCTGCTGGC
>JANLSP010000152.1:0-6028 GCA_031362485.1 Novosphingobium sp. | reverse complement strand
GTCCAGAAATCCTCGAAATAGGTGGGATCGGCCATTACCATGCCCTGATAGAGCGCGGTGAAGGCGTGGACGCCCATGTCCTTGTAACCAAACCAGCTTTGCAGCGGGAAGCCCATACGGGTCGCCTCGCGCAGTGCATCGGCCTGTTCGTAGTTCAGCCCGACAAAAGGATCGCCGCTGCCGCCAGCATCAACCGCATCGACGATGCCGGCAAACTTGTCCTGGAGCAGCCGCATTGCATGCATGCGGATGGTGAAGCTGTTGGGTGCGGCCATCGGCGAGCCGAGCACGAAAGGCACTGCGCCTTCCCAGACGCCCTCAGTGTTCTCCATGCTGCCCAGCGTGCGATAGCCGCCGCCGCTGCCGCCGTAGAGATAGCCAAACACGCGCCCCGGCCCATACATTTGCTGCGCGACAACCCGCGCATAGCGCGCCGCAGCTGCATTTGCGCGGTAGGCACCGATCGTCGGGTCGGCAGTGAAAGCCGGGCCTGCCGTGGCCGATCTGCCGCCGCCGTTGGTCTCGACGAATATCGCGCCAGACGCGGCGGCAAAGCCGATGTTGTTGTCATCCGCCTGAACAGTCTGCGCCAGGTTTTCACTGTCGGGCACGGGCGTCACGTACTGGAAGAAGCGGCGCTGAAACTGTTCCTTGGGCGGCATGTAGAACGAGAACCGCATGTCGCTGCCCTTGAAGCCGCCGTGGACATAGCGGTGGGGCACCGGCGCCGTGCGCATCTCATCGATGTCGATGAAGGGCTCCTTGAACATCGGGTCAGCGGCGGGATTGGCGGCATCAGCGTGCGCGGGGGGAGGCGCCGCAGGCTCTGCTGCGGCAAGCGCATGAGCTGATAATCCCGCCGCGAGCATCAGCGCGGCGCGGCTCAAAGCAATAGCCTTCATGACGTCTAGCCTCTCCGATCCTCCAGCCGGGCGATATCATCCGCCCGGTCTATATCCAGGATCACACCTTCCCCTTTCGCTTCGACGAATGCAACATCCTTGCGTGCTTTCAGCAGACGGCCAGCGCCTTCATCGCCGCCGAGATGCCCGATTGCCGGAAATGCACGTGCCGAAAGCAGCACCGGGTGGCCGCTGCGGCCCTGCCAGCGCGGCACGGCGGCGATGTTTGTACCAAGGGCTGCGGCAAGTTCGTTGGCAAGGCCGCCGGGGATCAGCGGCATGTCGCCGAGGAAGATGAAGGCGCCTTCGTTGCCGGCCACAGCGGCAATGCCGGCCTTGAGCGAGGCGGAAAGCTCGGGGCTGACAATGCGCCGCGCTTCGACCGGTGGATCGCCCGGCCAGTCACCGATGGCAAGTTGGGGCGGGCAGACGACCACCACGCGGCAGACCGGAGCGGCGCGGGCGGCGCGGATGGCGTGCGTGATCAGCGGTGCGCCCCTGAACAGCGCCGAAAGCTTGTCTCCGCCGAATCGGGTTCCCGCCCCTGCCGCAAGGACAATCGCGGCAAGGTTCATGCCCGCTCCAGCGCCGGGTTCATTGCCTGCATGATCGCGCCCAGAATTCCGGTTGCCACTTCGAACGGCGCCTTGCCGAGACCGGCAATGCCGGGAGAAAGATGAAGCCGTGCCAATTCCTGCGCAGTTGCCCCGGCTGCTTCCAGCGCGTCCAAACGGCCGCCCGCTCGCGATTTGGCGCCGATCATGCCAACCCAGGCCGCGCCTGCGCGCAGGGCATGCAGGCAGGCGGCAAGATCGTGGTGGTCTTCGTGGGTGGCGCCAATGAAGGACGTCCAGGGATCGACGCCCAGCGCTTCCAGCGCGGCAACGACGCTGGTTCGGCTGTAGTGCGAAACCGGGAAAGGCGGGGGCATTTCGGGGCCATCGGGGCGCACCAGAATGGTCTCGAAATTCGCCTGCCGCGCGAGGCTTGCCAGTGCCAGCGCGCCCGGATCACCGCCCGAAACCACCAGCCGGCGTGGCGGATCGAAGCGGCGGGCGATTCGTGTCCCATCCATGCTCAGCAACGGCCCGCCGCCGAGGGTGACGCGCTGATCGATGCCGTCGCTGGACCAGATGCACTGCCGGCGTGACTGCATATGTTCGAGCAGTTCCCGCGCCGCGCCGCTATCTGGCGCGATCCGCTCGGCCAGAACATGCAGCGCCCCGCCGCAGCGCAAGCGAATGTCGATCCACGGGCTGCCCATGCCATAATGCAGGTGGCGCGGCTGGCCATCGGCAAGCACTTCGGCAGCATGGCCCGCCACATCGCCTTCGATGCAATCGCCCGAGAAATAGCCACTGGCCCGATTGCCATCGAACAGCATCTGCGCGCCGGGTCCGCGTGGTGCGCTTCCCGCGACCTTGTAGAGCGTTGCCAGCACAGTGGGCCGACCGGCGGAAAAGGCAGCGGCCAGTGCCGGGCGAATGTCGTCGCTCCAGCCAAACAGCGGCCAGTCCGCGCCTTCGAGGACCGGCTCACTCATGGTTTACCGCGTGGGGCGGGCGAGATAGTTGAGCAACGCCGCGCGCTGGGCAGCATCGGACACGGCGATCACCATGCGCGTGCCGGGAACCATGCGGGTCGGCGCGGTGAGATAGCGGTCAAGATTGGCCCGCGTCCACGTCAAGCCCGAAGCCTTGAGTGCGGGCGAATAGTTGAAGGTCGTCGACGCCGCCTTGCGCCCGGTGACGCCTGAGAGGTTCGGCCCCAGCACCGCGCGCGCGGCGGGGACAACCGTGTGGCAAGAGCCGCAGCGCATGCGGAAGATCGTGGCGCCGTCGGGTGCCTGGGCCTGCGCCGGCACGGCGCTCGCCATGGCAAGAACTGTTGTCGAGGCAAGGGCAAATGCAGTTTTCATCATCATGTCCAGCTAAGGTCCTGTTTGCGGAACGGTGTAGTGCGCAGCCGCTTTCCGGTTGCTGAATATATGGCATTGCCCACCGCCGGCCCAATCGGGCACGCGGGCAGTTCGCCCATCAGATCAAAGCGGTCGTTGCCAGACAACGCGCCGAGATGGATATGCACATCGGGCAGCGCGTCGCCAAGGCGCAGCATCGGGTATTCGTCGAAATTTCCCTCGACCATGGCGCCGTCCTTCAGCGTCATTTCTTCGTTTAGCGTCATGTTGAGGCCGAACATGATGCCGCCTTCGATCTGGCTGCGCACCGCGTCTTCATTGGCGATGCGGCCACAATCGAATGCGACATCAATGCGGCGTACTGCGAGTTCGCCTGCCTTGCTGACCTTGGCCCGCGCCGCAATCGCCATGGTCGAGCCGAAATTGCGCATGGTTGCCACCGGCCAGTTGGTGATCGCAAGGCCCAGCCCTTCACCCTTGGGCAGCTTCGCGCCCCAGCCTGATTTTTCGGCGACAAGGCGCAGCGTGTCGCTCCATGGCTTTTCCCACATGGCTAGCAACTTGAGGCGGTATTCCAGCGGATCGATACCGGCAGCGTGGGCGCATTCGTCGATGAAGGTTTCGGTGATGAAGGCATTCGAATTGAGGCAGGGCGCGCGGTAGGCGCCGTTGAGCACATGGACCGGATGCGCGGTGGTGGTCAGCCGGACGTTGGGAATGGAGCCGCTGTTGAAATAGGGCGCATCGCCATAACCCTGGGTAAGCTGAAACAGCGGCCGGTCGCCAGCAAAGCAGAGATCGCCGCTAACGGCTTCCGGCAGCCCCGTGGTGTCATCGAGCACGGCCTTGAAGCGTGTTGCGATCGGGGTGCGATAGCGGCCCTGGCGGAACATCTCCTCGCGGCTCCAGATGGTCTTGACCGGGACGCCGGGAAACTGCCGGGCAATGGCGACGACCATGCGCAAGTCCTCGGCCTGGGTGCGCCGCCCGAAATTGCCGCCGACGAGCGTGTTGTGGACCGTGACTCTTTCCGGTGCCAACCCGGTCTCGTCTATCGCCACCCAATAGGCCTGCCGCGAATCCTGCGTCGGACACCACAACTCGCAGGCGTCTGCTGTTACCAGCGCGGTTCCGTTGAGCGGCTCCATTACCGCGTTTTCGGCATAGGGGGTGAAGTATTCGGCCTCGACGACGCGCTTGCCTTTTGCACGCGCCACATCACCCTTGTTGACCACCGGCTTGCCTGCGCCGCCATCGCGCGCGGTGGCCATTGCCCGGTAGATTGCCTTCTCGTCGCCGACTTTCGCGCCCTCGCCCAGATCCCATTCGACCGGCAGCGCCTCGAGCGCCATTTTCGCCTGCCAGTAATGATCGGCGATCACCGCGACGCCGTGCTGCGCCTCGGTGACATTGGACAGCCCGAACGTGGTCTGGTCTTTCAGCGCGGTGCGGCGTGATTTCGCCGGATCGATCACCACCACTGCGCGCACACCGGGCATTTTCAACACCGCTTCGGGCTTATGGCTTTTCAGCTTGCCGCCCATCACCGGCACCTGGCGCAGCGCGGCATGGACCATGCCCGGCAGTTTGACGTCGATGCCAAAGACCGCTGTGCCATTGGCAACTTGCGGCAGGAACAGCTTGGGCGGCGATTTTTTGCCGATCAGCGTCCACTCAGCTTCAGGCTTGAGCGCGGGTTCGGCAGGCAGGATAATTTTCGCTGCAGCTGCGGCCACTTCGCCATAGCGCAGGGTCCGGCCCGAAGCCGCATGGCTGAGCACGCTCTCCCTGGCGGCGATTTCTCCGGTGGATACGCCCCAGCGTGCTGCTGCAGCCGCCTTCAAGCGTTCGCGCGCGCTCGCGCCAAGCTGCATGTTGTGCATCATGCGCTTGCGGTCCGTGCCGTGCCCGCTGAAGAAAGGCAGTGAGCCGTGGGTATAGACGGCCTTTTCCATATAATCGCGCTGTACCGAGGCATTTACCACGCGGATATCAGCCCAGGCGCAGTGCAGCTCCTCGGCCACGTTCATCGCGATCTGGGTCATCGTGCCATTGCCCGATTCAGGCTGCGGCACGCGGATGGTCACGGCGGAGTCGGCGGCAATCTCGATCCAGGGGGAAAGTTCGTTGCCGTTCGCACTGTCGGGACCCCAGGGAGCGGGCGATACTGCCGCTCCGGCCGGACGGACCGCAAGCGCCATGCCGCCTGCAAGTGCCCCGGAGGTGACCAGAAAGGCGCGCCGGTTAATGGTCATGCCGGAGCATCTGCTGCGCGCTTGATCGCCGCGCGAATGCGCCCGTATGTGCCGCATCGGCAGATATTGGTCATCGCCGCATCGATATCGGCATCGCTGGGCTTGGGCGTCTTTTTCAGCAGGTCGGCTGCGGCCATCAGCATGCCCGCCTGGCAATAGCCGCACTGCGGCACATTGAGTTCTGCCCACAGGCGCTGCAAAGTCGCGCCGCCGCGCGCCGCCAGCCCTTCGATGGTTACAACCTCCGCCCCGGCCAGACCATCGAGCGGCACTGCGCACGAGCGGATCGCCTCGCCGTTCAGATGCACGGTGCAGGCGCCGCACTGGGCTACGCCGCAGCCGAATTTGGTGCCGGTGAGGCCCAGGTGATCGCGCAACACCCAGAGCAGCGGCGTCGACGGATCGGCATCGACTCGCTGGGGTTCACCGTTCACCCTGAAGCCAATGGCGGCCATACCAACTTTCCTGACTCACTTGATCTGGGCGAATTCCGCGTCGAGCTTGGCCAGAACTTCGTCGCTCAGCGCATCGCCGGCAAAACCCTGCACCTGCTTGAGTGTCATCGAGCGGGCCATTTCGATCTGCGGATTGCCGACCAGAGTGGCAACGTGCTTTTCCAGCACGGCCTTGGTCGCAGGATTGTCAATCAGATCGCCAATCGTCGAAGTGCTTGTCGAAAATTTCGGCATTGGCGCAGAAGCCGGTGCAGTCTCGGCGGCGAACGCGGGCGCAGTCACGGCAACAGCAGCGAGCGCGACGGCACTGGCAATTACGAATTTTTTCATATCGGATTCCTGTCCCTTGTCTCGTGTTGAAAACACGCGGCTGCCAATGACATGCAAAAGGTTATTACGCCAGCCTGAAAGGCGGATCAGCTATCTGAATACGGGGCCCTTCCGCCAACTAGCGGGGCAATGATCAGGCGGTCGAGAATTGCAGCGATCTGATCCGCC
>JANLSP010000146.1:0-1965 GCA_031362485.1 Novosphingobium sp. | reverse complement strand
TCGAGGACGACGAGGCTGTCGCTGCAGAGGTGGGGCAGGGGGCGCTATCGCTACGCGTGGCCCCCGAGCGCGCCGCGCTCGCCGCCGAGCGCGTCACCCTCCTTGCGCCCGGTGCCTACGCCCTGACCGCGCGCGTCGCTTACGATGCGGCGGCGCCCCGCGCGCGCCTCACGTGGCGGGTCAGCTGCCTTGCCACCGGACGCTCGCTGCTAGAGGCCGGTTTTCATGGTTCTGGGGCCCCCGCAGAGCAGGGGCTTATGGTTACAATTCCACCCGGCTGCGCCGCGCAGCGCTGGGAGCTGCACGCCGCCGGCGAGGTCTCGCAGCTTGCCTCGCAGGCGAGGCTGATGAATTTGTCGCTCACGCGGCGGGGGGGTGGCGTTATCGGCAGTTTGGTGCAGTGAAGCGCATGAAAGCTGGTCGGTTTGATCGCGCAAAGCGTTGCAGGAGGAATGGGCTCTAAGTGACGCGGACGGTTTTCGTGACGGGCGGTGCGGGCTATGTCGGCGCGCATTGCTGCAAGGCTTTTGCCGAGGCGGGGTGGCGGGTTATAACCTATGACAATCTATCCCGTGGCTGGCGCGACTTCGTCAAGTGGGGGCCGCTGATCGAGGGCGATATCCGCGATGCGGATCGGCTCTCGGCTGCCCTCGCCGAAGTCCGCCCCGATGCGATCGCCCACTTTGCCGCTCTCGCCTATGTCGGCGAATCGGTGGGCGATCCCGGCTCCTACTATGACGTCAACACCCGCGGCACGCTGAACCTGTTGCAGGCGATGGGGAACCAAGGACTGGACAAGATTGTCTTCTCCTCGACCTGCGCGACCTATGGCAGCCCGGAGCGCCTGCCGATCACCGAGGATACGCCGCAGCAGCCGATCAACCCCTATGGCGCCTCCAAGCTATTCGTCGAGCGTATGCTCAGCGATTTCGGCCATGCCCACGCCATCCGCTCGGTCGCGCTGCGTTATTTCAACGCCGCCGGTGCAGATCCGGACGGGGAAATCGGCGAGCGGCACGAGCCCGAGACCCATCTCATCCCGCTGGCGATTGCCGCGGCCCGCCCCGGGGACAGCGCCCTGACCGTATTCGGCGATGATTTCGCCACGGCGGACGGCACCTGCATCCGCGACTATATCCATGTTGCCGATCTTGCCGCTGCGCATGTGCTGGCGGTGAGGCACTTGCTTGATGGCGGCGCAAGCGATGTGTTCAACCTCGGCACCGAGGCCGGCACCAGCGTGAATGGCGTGATCGAAGCGGTGCAGCAGGTCAGCGGCAATGCAGTTCGCCACACCTATGGCCCGCGCCGAGAAGGCGATCCGGCGGTGCTGGTGGCCTCCGCCGCCAAGGCGCGCGATCTGCTGGGCTGGCAGGCCCGGCGCTCGGATATTGCCACAATCATCGAGCATGCGTGGAAATGGCATCAGGACGAGAGCGGCAGGGGCTAGGCCATGTGCGGCCTCAACGGCATCCTTGCCTACAAGAGCTCAGCTTCGCTCCCGGATGCCCGAGAGTTGATCGCGACGCGCGATCACATGCGCGCGCGCGGGCCCGATGGCGAGGGTGAATGGTGGAGCGAAGACCGAAGGCTGGGGCTAGGCCACCGCCGCCTGGCGATCCTCGATCTCTCGGAGCGCGGCGGCCAGCCGATGCGCAGCATGTGCGGGCGCTATGTTGTGGTGTTCAACGGCGAGATCTACAACTACCCCGAGCTGCGCCGCCAGATCGAGGCGGCAGGGCGGAATTTTCAATCGCATTCCGATACCGAGGCGCTGCTGCATCTCTATGCCATGAAGGGCGCGGACATGGTCCACGATCTGCGCGGCATGTTCGCTTTCGCGATCTGGGACGAGCAGGCGCGCGCCCTGTTCCTCGCCCGCGATCCCTACGGCATCAAACCGCTCTACTATGCCGATGACGGCCAGACCTTCCGCTTCGCCAGCCAGGTCAAGGCACTGCTGGC
>JANLSP010000099.1:0-5809 GCA_031362485.1 Novosphingobium sp. | reverse complement strand
GTCACGGAACTGATCGAAGCTGGCGCAGGCCGGCGAGAGCATGACGATATCGCCGGGTCGAGCCGCGACAATCGCCAGGCGGATCGCCTCGCTCAGCATTTCGGCGCGGTGCACCGGCATTTGCCCTTCGAGCAGCCGGGCAAACAGCGGGCCCGCCTCGCCGATGACATAGGCCGCCGCGACATTGCCGAGGAACGGCTGGCATTCGGCGAGGGTCTCGCTTTTGGGTAAGCCGCCGAGTATCCAGTGAATGCGCTTGTGCCCGCCGAGTTCAGCCCGCGGCGGAAAGGCGCCGAGAGCGGGGGCCGCTGAGGCAGGATTGGTCGCCTTGCTGTCGTTGATAAACAGAACGCCATTCGCCTCGGCGACGCGCTCCATGCGGTGGGGCAAGCCCCTGAATGTGGGCAGCGCGGCGCGCCACTGGCCGGGCGATAGCCCCAGCGCCTCGACGATTGCAACGGCAACAGCGGCGTTCTGCAGATTGTGCGGGCCTTGCAGCGAAGGCCAGTCGGGTTGCATTTCCAGCAGATCGGCGCCGCTTACGCGGTGCATGAAATCGGCCGGACGGCGTGCGCTCTCGGTATCGGCGATTGCGGCTGTTTCGGCATCGCCCACACCGAACACGGCATGTTGACCCGCATGTTGCATCGCCAACAACCTGCCCTTGGCGGCGGCATAGGCAGCAAAATCAGCATAACGATCAAGGTGATCGGGCGTGATGTTGAGCAAGGCTGCAACATCGCAGGCGAGGCTGCGGGTCAAATCGATCTGGTAGCTCGACAGCTCCAGCACATAGACCCCGCCTGCCGCCAGCGGTTCCTGCTCGAGCACAGGCAGGCCGATGTTGCCGCCCATGCGCACCGGCAGGGCGGCGCTCTTCAGCAAGTGGTGGACCAGTGCCGTGGTCGTCGACTTACCATTGGTGCCGGTGATGCCAACGACGCGGTGCGCGGGCAAATCGGGGCGGGCCATGGCAAACAGTTCGATGTCGCCGATCAACGGCACAGCAGAGCGCGCGGCGGCTTCGGCAATGGGATGGCGGTTAAGCGGCACCCCGGGCGAGACGATGATGGCATCATAGCCGGTAAGGTCCGAGGACACCGGATCCTCGAAAGTCAGCGCATCGTCGTGCTTTTCCGCCAACGCCAGGCGCGGCTCTTCGCGGGCATCCCATGCTGTCACCCGCGCACCGCTTGCCAGCAAGGTCGCAACCGCAGCCGCCCCCGACCGCGCAAGTCCAAGCACCACGTAGCGCTTGCCGGCGAAGATGGGGCTGACGATCATCCCGGTCGGCTCACCGCAGCTTCAATGTGGACAGACCAACCACGGCCAGCACGATGGCCACGATCCAGAAGCGGATGACAACGGTCGATTCCGCCCAGCCCTTCTGTTCGAAATGATGGTGGATCGGCGCCATGCGGAACACGCGCCTGCCGGTGCGCTTGAACCAGAAAACCTGGATGATAACCGATGCGGCCTCAAGCACAAACAGTCCGCCGACAATGGCCAGCACGATCTCGTGATGCGACGCCACCGCGATCGCGCCGAGCGCGCCCCCAAGCGCCAGGCTGCCGGTATCCCCCATGAATACAGCCGCAGGCGGTGCGTTGAACCACAGGAAGGCAAGCCCCGCCCCCATGATCCCGGCACACAGGATCGCCAGTTCGCCCGCGCGCGGTACATGCGGGATACCCAGATAGTCGGAAAAGTCCGCCCGGCCGGCAAGGTAGGCAATGATCGCAAAAGCACCCGCAGCTATAATCACCGGCATCGTTGCGAGGCCATCGAGGCCATCGGTCAAATTGACTGCATTGCCCGCACCGACCATCACGAAAGCGGCAAAGATGTAGTAGAATGGCCCCAGCGGAATGTAATGGCCGGAAAAGAACGGCACGTAGAGGTTAGTGCTGATCTGGCTGACAATCAGCCAAGAGGCGAGCCCGGCCACGGCAAATTCTGCGAGCAGGCGCACCCGGCCCGAAACCCCCTTGTGGCTGCGCTTGGTAACCTTGTCATAATCATCCAGAAAACCGATAGCTCCGAAACCGACGGTAACCGCAAGGCAGGCCCAGACGAACGGATTGGTCAGGTCCATCCACAGGACCATCGCCAAGACCAGCGAAATCAAAATCATCAACCCGCCCATGGTCGGCGTGCCACGCTTGGCGAAGTGGCTCTGGGGGCCGTCTTCGCGGATCGGTTGGCCTTTGCCCTGGCGCACGCGCAGCATATTGATGAAGCGCGGACCGATGATCAGGCCGATGGCCAAGGCAGTCATCAAGGCCGCGCCGGCGCGAAAGCTCTGGTAGCGAATGAGGTTCGCGATGCCTTCAAACTGGAAGTGCTCGGCGATCAGATAAAGCATGTATCCGCAAACCTAACCTTGCTTGGCTGACAGCGCCGTGACCAGCGCGCCCAGACCAACCGAATTCGACCCCTTGACCAGAATCGCATCGCCGCGCTGCAAGCCATATTCCTGCAACGCGGCCAGCGCCTCTGCCTGGCTTAGGCAATGCGCGTGGGCCAGCGCTTTGCCAAGCGCAGAGCCCCCGACTTTCCCCAGTTCCGCAGCCAAATCCGCCATTTCTTCGCCTACCAGAATGGCATAGTCGACGCCGGCTTCGGCAAGCGGGCCAGCAAGGGCTGCGTGGAAGGCGGGGCCATGGCTGCCCAGCTCCTTCATCGCGCCCAATACTGCGATGCGGCGGCGCGCCGGCGTGCGGCCAAGCTGCGCAAGCGTTGCGCGCATCGATGCCGGGTTGGCGTTGTAACTCTCGTCGATCAGCAGCGCAGGTCCGCCTTCCGCCGCGATCTCGGTCCGCGCGCCGCGACCGGCGAGGCCCGACATTTCTGCCAGGGCGAGCCCGGCGGAACCCAGATCGCCCCCGGCCGCGCGCACAGCGGCGATTACCGCCAGCGAATTGATAACCCAGTGATCGCCAGGTTCGGCGACGGTATAGCATAGCCGCCGATCGCCCATGTCGGCAGTTACCAGAGATCCCCCTTCTGACGACGGCACGGCGTCAAGCAGGCGAACGTCGGCGTGACCGGCCCGGCCAAAGGAGATCACGTGCCGGGCGTGGGCGTCGGCTTTCGCCTTGAGGCGGGCAAAATGCGGCGTGTCTGCCGGGATGATGGCAATACCCCCGGGCGTACCGTCGATGCCTTCCAGCCCCTCGAATATTTCGCCCTTGGCATCGGCAATCGCGTCCTCGCTGCCCAGGTTTTCGATGTGCGCCGGGGCGATGGTAGTGATCACGGCGATGTGGGGGCGCACCTGCCGGGTCAAGGCGGCGATCTCGCCTGCGTGATTCATCCCCATCTCGAATATGCCGAACTTGGCGCGCGCAGGCATACGTGCCAGGCTGAGCGGCACGCCGACGTGGTTGTTGTAACTCTTCAGCGAGCGATGTGCCCCGCCCCGGCTTGAGCGGTCGAGCGCGGCGAATATCGCCTCCTTCACCCCGGTCTTGCCGACCGAGCCGGTGACGCCGATGATTGTCGCCAGGGAGCGCGCGCGCGCTGCTCGGCCGAGTGCGACCAGCGCTGCGGTGGTATCGTCGACCAGCACATGCGGACCCGCCACTTCCCGGTCAGTTACAGCAGCAGCCGCGCCTTTGGCCACGGCCATGTCGATGAACCGGTGGCCATCCATGGCCTCACCCTGCAGCGCGAAAAACAAATCGCCTTCGACAACATCGCGCGAATCTATCTCGACACCGGAAACGACGAAGTGCGCCGAAGCACTGCCGCCCATCGCTTCGGACAGCGCAGGCGCGCTCCATAGTGCCAGCGGCACGTCGTCGTTCGCTGCAACCGGCCACTCGAGAATTCGGCTCAGGGCATTCATGGCATTGTCCTTGGCGTTGAGGCAGCACATTCGCGGGCTACGGCGATATCGTCGAACGGCAACACCCGCATGGAAGAACCACTGCCGACGATCTGGCCCTGTTCGTGGCCCTTGCCGGCAATCAGCACGATATCGTCCGCGCCGGCCTCGGCGATGGCAATGGCAATGGCAGTGCGGCGGTCGGCTATTTCGCGCGCGCCTGGCGCTGCGGCGAGGATCATGGCCCGGATGGCTGCTGCGTTCTCGCCACGCGGGTTGTCGTCGGTAACAATGGTGATATCGGCATGGGACTGCGCCGCGCGGCCCATCTCGGGCCGTTTGCCCGTGTCGCGATCGCCGCCCGCGCCGAAAACGACGATAATCCGCCCTTTGGCATGCGGCCGCAGCGCCGAGATGGCGGCTTCCAGCGCGTCGGGGGTGTGGGCATAATCGACATAAATGGGTGCGCCGCCGGGCGAAATCGCCGCCCGCTCCAGCCGCCCGCGCACCGGTTGCAGCCGCGCCATGGCATCGAACGTGGCGTCCGCCCTGCCCCCGGTCGCGAGCACAAGGCCGGTCGCGACGAGGGCGTTGGCGGCCTGATAGGCCCCGATCAACGGCAGCTCCAATTTGCGCAAGATGCCCTCGTGTTCGATTTCGAGGGTCTGGCCAAGCTGGGTGGGCTGGCGTGAAACCAAGCGCAAGGCGCTGCCCGCTTTGCCCACCGTCATTACCGTGAGGCCGCGCCGCTCGGCATGGGCAATCGCGCGGGATGACCAGGCATCGTCGGCCCAGATCACGGCCGTGCCGTCCTCGCTCACCACTTCGTCAAACAGGCGCATCTTGGCGGCGAAATAATCTTCCATGTTGGCATGATAGTCGAGGTGGTCGCGGCTCAGGTTGGTGAAAGCTCCGGCCGCCACCGGCAGGCCTTCATTGCGAAACTGCGACAGGCCGTGGCTCGATGCCTCATAGGCCAGATGGCTGACCCCTTCGCGCGCGAGGCCACTGACATTGGCGAGGAAGGTCACGATATCCGGCGTGGTGAGGCCGGTCGCAACCGTCTCGTCGCTGGTCGTTACCCCAAGCGTGCCGATCGAGGCTGCGCTATGCCCCGCCATGCGCCAGAGCTGGCGGGTCAGCTCGGCCACTGAGGTCTTGCCATTGGTGCCGGTGACGGCGACCAGCGTGGCGGGAACCGGGGTGAAAAATTGCGCGGCCAGCCGGGCAAAGGCACGACGCGGCTGTGCATCGGCAATGTGCAACGAGCCCTCGACCTGCGCCTCGGCACGCGCCACCACGGCGACTGCGCCCGCGGCGACTGCAGCCGGAATGAAGTCCTCGCCGTTAACCGCCGCGCCCGGAAACGCTCCGAAAACCGTTCCCGGAGCAACCTTGCGATGATCGATGGCAAAACCGGTGACCGCAGCATCCACTCCTGCCGGCACCACCAGACCCGCCTTGGCAGCCAGGTCCGCAAGCCTCATTCGCCGCTTCCATTGCCAACCAGCGGCGAAAGATCGCTGATATCCACATCGCGCCCGTCATCGGGCATCACGCCAAGCAACGGCCCGATGCGCGGCACCACCCGGCCGACGATCGGCGCGGTGTTCCAGGCCGCCGTGCGCTGGCCGGAAGTGGCGGCCGTGCCCTTGGGCTCATCCAGCATGGCGATGATGACATAGCGCGGCCGGTCCATCGGGAAGGCGGCAGCGAACGTGGCGACCAGCGAGCTCTTGCGATAACCATTGGCGCCGGGCTTTTCGGCCGAACCGGTCTTGCCGCCCACTCGGTAGCCGGGTGCGTCGGCTTTCCTGCCTGTGCCATCGACAACGATCATCCGCAGCAGCTGGCGCATGCGGGCGCTGGTCGAAGCCTTCCACACCCGGCGGCCAACCGGGGCCTGCCCCGGGGCCAGCTTCTCCAGGGTCGTCGGGCGCCAGATGCCGCCATTGACCATCGCTGCATAAGCCGACGCCA
>JANLSP010000078.1:0-17928 GCA_031362485.1 Novosphingobium sp. | reverse complement strand
GGCGCGGTCTGGCATGGCGCGGCGTTGAGCCGGAAGCCCGCCGCCTCGAAGCGCGGCACCATTGCCATGGCGGCATCGCTCAGCGCCTCGGCCGACGGCGCCGGGTCCGCCGCCATCGCCTCGCCATCGCGGCCGATGAGGCCGGTATCGACTTCGCCGGCAGCGAATTCGGGATGGGCCAGCGCGGCGATCAGGAAGGCGGCATTGGTGCGCACCGGCCAGATTGCGGTGTCGGAGAGCATGTCTGACAGGGTTTCGCGCGCCACGTCGCGCGTCTCGCCAAGGGCGATCAGCTTGGCGATCATCGGGTCGTAGAACGGCGAGACTTCGCCGCCTTCATAAACCCCGGTGTCGATACGGCCACCTTCGGCCTCGCCAAGCTGGAACAGGTCGAGCGAGCCGATGCTTGGCAGGAAGCCCTTGGCCGGATCCTCGGCATAAAGCCGCGCTTCCATCGCCCAGCCGTTGATCTCGAGTTCATCCTGCTGGAGCGGGATCGGCTCGCCCGAGGCCACCCGAAGCTGCCACTCGACCAGATCGACCCCGGTGATTTCCTCGGTAACTGGGTGTTCGACTTGCAGCCGCGTGTTCATTTCCATGAACCAGATGCGGTCCGCGCGCAGGCCTTCGGAGCCATCTGCAATGAATTCAATGGTGCCCGCGCCCTGATAATCAACTGCCTTGGCGGCGCGCACGGCGGCGGCGCAGAGCTCGGCGCGGGTGGCCGGGTCCATCCCTGGAGCGGGCGCTTCTTCGATGACTTTCTGATGCCGCCGCTGGAGCGAACAAACGCGCTCGAACAGGTGGACGACATTGCCGTGGCTATCGCCGAACACCTGCACCTCGATGTGGCGCGGGCGCTGGATGTATTTCTCGATCAGCACATGGGCGTTGCCGAAAGAAGCCGAGGCCTCGCGCTGGCACGAGGCGAGCGCGTCGGCAAAATCGGCAGCCTTCTCGACCAGCCGCATCCCCTTGCCGCCGCCGCCCGCAACCGCCTTGATCAGCACCGGATAGCCGATCTTCTTCGCCTCGGCAGCAAGGTTGTCGGGGTCCTGGTTCTCGCCGAGATAGCCCGGCGTCACCGGCACGCCTGCTTCCGCCATCAGCTTCTTGGCCGCGTCCTTGAGGCCCATCGCGGTGATGCTGGCGGGCCTCGGCCCGACCCAGACGAGGCCGGCGTCGATCACGCTTTGCGAGAATTCGGCGTTCTCCGAGAGGAAGCCATAACCGGGGTGAATTGCCTCCGCTCCGGTTGTCTTGGCAGCGGCGATGATCTTCTCGCCCACGAGATAGCTCTCGCGCGCTGGCGAAGGCCCGATATGCACTGCTTCGTCAGCGGAGCGCACATGCAGCGCTTGCGCGTCGGCATCGGAAAAAACCGCCACCGTGCGAATACCCATGGCGCGCGCCGTGCGGATGATCCGGCAGGCAATTTCGCCGCGATTGGCGATGAGGAGGGATTTGATCATTTGTCTTCCTAAAATCCTCCCCGAGCTTGTCTCGGGGAGGGGGACCGCCCGGCGACAGCCGGGTGGTGGAGGGGCAGGCGCGACAGTGCGATTTGAACGATGCCTTCGGCCACAGCGCCTGCATCTTTCAAAACCTCAGTAGCCGGAATTCGCACCGTATCGATCCCCTTCGAACGCAAGAACGCATCCCTGTTCGCATCCCGCTCAGGCCTGTCGCCCATGTCATGGGCAATGCCATCCACCTCGATCACCAGCCGCGCATCGGAGCAATAGAAATCTATGCCCAATTCGCTGCTGGGATGCTGGCGGCGGAACTTCACCCCGCGCGGCTGCCCGCGCAGCAGGTTCCACAGCAGCACCTCGGGCAGGGACATTGTCTTGCGAAGCTTGCGCGCCCGGGCGACAGCCCCCGGCGCGGGCTTCGGCGCAATATCCTTAAGCACAGAATGCCCCTCCACCACCCGCTACGCGGGCGGTCCCCCTCCCCGAGACAAGCTCGGAGAGGATTTGGTGGAGCCGCTCCCTCACTTCTTCAATCCTCCCCCAGCTTGCCTGGGGGAGGTGGCAGTGCGCAGCACTGACGGAGGGGCCGCCGCCGCAGGTGGCGTTTGGTTCAAGCGAATACGCGAAGGTGCGGAGGCACAAAGGGTGCAGGTTGATCCTGCAAGCAATCTCGCCCCGGTTGGCAATGACGAGGGATTGGATCATTGTGAATTGTCGCCCTCATGTGAAAATGTGAACGCTAATGCCAAAAGTATCGCTGCCGCCAGAAATATGAATGCTTGTCGCAAACCCTGGTGACTGTAGATATGAACAAGAAATAAAGATACTTGCATAGCTGTCAGCGTAAATAGTACTATTGATGCGCCTCGTGATCCAGTTTTATTTTCTCTAAACCAAGAAAATCCAACCTTCATAAATACAAAAGAAAGTGACATGCTACATATCAGACCGAAAAATGACACCGCCCTCTGCGACTCAAATTCATTTTAAAGTAGTATCCTATTTGGAGATAATTTCCACACGCCGTACAAGGACTCGTAGACGCCGAACCCTGTCATCATAATGGAAAGCTCAAAGCAAAAGTGAGAAAATTTAGTCATGGCGGTACTCACATCCGGAACACCCCAAACGCCGGCCGATCCGGGATCGGTGCCTCTAGGCTCGCCGCCAGCGCCAAGCCCAGCACATCGCGCGTCTGCGCCGGATCGATCACCCCGTCATCCCACTGGTGTGCCGTCGCGTAATAGGGGTTGCCTTCGTCCTCATACTTCTGCCGGATCGGCGCCTTGAATGCCTCCGCCTCGCGCTCGTCCCACTTGTCGGCATCGCGGTGGACCGTCGCCAGAACTGACGCTGCCTGCTCGCCGCCCATCACCGATATTCGCGCGTTGGGCCAGGTGAACAGGAACCTTGGCGCATAGGCCCGCCCGCACATGCCATAATTGCCCGCGCCGAAGGAGCCGCCGATCAGCACGGTGATCTTGGGCACCGTCGCCGTCGCCACTGCCGTCACCAGCTTGGCGCCATGCTTGGCGATGCCTTCGGCCTCGTACTTGCCGCCGACCATGAAGCCCGAGATGTTCTGGAGGAACAACAGCGGAATCTTGCGCTGGCAGGCGAGCTCGATGAAATGCGCGCCCTTGACTGCGCTTTCGGAGAACAGGATGCCGTTGTTGGCAAGGATGGCGACCGGCATCCCATGGATATGCGCAAAACCGCAGACCAGCGTCGAGCCATAGAGCGCCTTGAACTCGTGGAACTCGCTGCCATCGACGATGCGGGCGATGACTTCGCGCACATCATAGGGTTCGCGGACGTCGCCTGGCACGACTGAGTAGAGCTCTTCGGTGGCATACTTCGGCGGGCGTGGTTCCTTCAGCGGGAGGCGGTTGTCATGCACCGGGCCAAGGTGGCTGACGATATCGCGCACGATTGTCAGCGCGTGCTCGTCGCTTTCGGCGAGATGATCGGTGACGCCAGACTTGCGGCTGTGCAAGTCGCCGCCGCCCAGTTCCTCCGCGCTGATCACTTCGCCGGTTGCTGCCTGCACAAGCGGCGGGCCGGCGAGGAAGATCGTGCCCTGTTCTTTCACGATGACGCTCTCGTCCGACATGGCTGGTACATAGGCCCCGCCCGCCGTGCAGCTGCCCATGACGCAGGCGACCTGGGCGATGCCTTTGGCGCTCATGTTCGCCTGATTGTAGAAGATGCGGCCAAAATGGTCGCGATCGGGGAACACTTCGGCCTGATGCGGCAGGTTGGCCCCGCCACTGTCGACGAGATAGATGCACGGCAGATGGTTCGCCTCGGCGATCTCCTGCGCGCGCAGATGCTTTTTCACGGTTGAGGGGTAATAGGTCCCGCCCTTCACCGTCGCATCGTTACAGACGATCATGCACTGGCGGCCCGAAACGCGGCCGATCGCGGTGATAAGGCCCGCGCCTGCAATATCCTCGCCATGCAGGCCGTGCGCCGCAAGCTGGCCGAGCTCAAGCAAGGGCGATCCCGGATCGAGCAGGCGCTCGACACGCTCGCGCGGCAGCAGCTTGCCGCGCGCGATATGCCGGTCGCGCGATTTCTGGTCGCCGCCAAGCGCCGCCCTGGCAACGCGTGTCCTGAGGTCGGCGGCCAGCGACCGGTTGTGCGTATCTCTGGCCTTCGCCTCCGGGCTGTCGAGGTTCAGGCTGGTGGTCAGTACTGGTGCGCTCACATCATCCTCCGTGGGGCGGCGCGTAGAACACCTGCGCGCCCGGGCCAAGCGGCAAGTCGAACGCGACCCAGCTTACCACCATGGCGATGCCCGCCGCCATGAAACACAGCGCATAGGGCAACATCAGCGCCAGCAGCGAGCCAACCCCGAAGCTCTTGTCCCAGCGCCGGGCATATGCGAGCACCAGCGGGAAATAGCTCATCAAGGGGGTCATGATATTGGTGTAGCTGTCGCCCATCCGGTAGGCCGCCGTGGTCATTTCCGGACTGATCCCCAGCAGCATGAACATCGGCACCACCACGGGTGCCATCGCGCTCCACTTAGCCGAGGCGGAGCCAATGAACAGATCGAGGAAGCTCGACATCATCTGAACCGAGACCAGCAGCAAAGGCGCGGGCAGGCCCATCGTTGCGACCAGCCGCGCGCCATCAATGGCGAGAATCGGCCCCAGCCGCGACCAGTTGAACATGGCGACAAAGTGCGCGGCAAAGAACACGAAAGCGATATAGGGGGCAAGGCTGCGCACGCCCTCCTGCATCATCGCCATGACATCGCGCGAGGACTTGATCGTGCCATTTGCCCGTCCAAACACGATGCCTGGCAGCAGGAACAGCAACGTGAAGGCGGGCACCAGCGCGCCGAAGAAGGGTTGCAGCGCTGCCGGGCCTTGTTTGGTCTCGTCATAGAGCGGTGAGTAGGCAGGGACCAGAACCAGCGCGGCAAACAGCGCGATGACAGCGAGCGCAGCCAGTCCGGCGCGGCGCAAGCCGATGCGTTCGGCATCGCTAAGCGCAGCCTTGTCCAGCTCGGCGGCGAGATCAGCATCGGCCTCGCCGCGCCATGCGCCCAGACGGGGTTCGATCACCCGGTCAGTCAGGAACCATATCAGCGGCACGAACAGGAGTGCGACTGTCAGGCCGAACCACCAGTTGCCCAGCGGGTTCATCGCCCAGCCGGGCTGGACGATCCGCGCCGCTTCCTGGGTGAAGCCGAACAGCAGTACGTCCAGCTGAGTCGGCGTGAGATTTCCGGCAAGCCCCCCGGAAACCGCCGCAAAGGCTGCCGCCAGTCCTGCCAGCGGATGACGGCCCGCCGAAGCAAACACAATCGCGGCAAGTGGTAGGAAAACGACGTAGGCCGCGTCGGCAGCGAGATGCGAAGCCATGCCGATCAGCGCAATGATCGGCGTGAGCGTGGCATTGCCGATGCCGCGCAAAGCGCCCCGAATCGCTGCCGAGAACAGCCCCGTGCGCTCGGCAACCGCAGCGCCCAGAATTATCGTCAGGATCAGCCCCAGCGGCGCGAACCCGGTGAAGGTCTTGGGCATTTCGACAAACAGGCGGGTGACGTTGTCTTCGGTCAGGAGGCTGGTGGCGCGGTAGGTCAGCACGCCCTCCTTCAGATCGCCCCAGAGCGGCGCTTCCTTGCCCGAATAGGGCAGCGAGGCCGACCAGCCGAGCCATGATCCCAGCACCGACAAAACCACCAGCGCCAGAATCAGCCAGACAAAGATCATCGCCGGATCGGGCAATTTGTTGCCCAGCCGCTCGACCAAGCCGAGCAGCCCGCGTTGTTTGCTGCCTTCGAATGCCGCCATTGCCCTCTTGCTCCCTGATGCCGCCCGGTTACGCGGTCCGCGGCGGCTGGTCCAGCCGGAGCAAAGCGATGAAGCGAAGGATTGCCCTTTGACTCGGCCATTTGCCCACCCTAGCCTTGGCGTCAAAGACAAAACGGAGAGACTGAAAAATGGCACGCGCAACAATCCTTGGCACCGGGATCGAATATGAATTGCATGGCAAGGAGGGCGATCCCGCCGTCGCGCTGACCCCGGGCGGGCGCTTCACCATGGACGTGCCGGGCCTGCGCGAATTTGCCGCAGATCTGGTCAAGGGCGGACGGCGCGTGCTGATCTATGACCGGCCCAATTGCGGCTATTCGGACGTCTGCCTTGAAGGCGAAAGCGAGAGTGAGACCCAGGCCGAGCGGCTCGCCGGGCTGATCCGCCAACTGGGTCTCGGGCCCACTGTGATCGCCGGCGGCTCGGGCGGGGCGCGGGTCTCGATGCTTGCCGCATCGCGCAATCCCGATATCTGTTCGCACCTCGCCATGTGGTGGATCAGCGGTGATCCGATCGGGCTGATGCAGCTGGCCACTTATTATTGCGGCGAAGCCGCCTCGCTCGCCAGCAAGGGCGGCATGGAAGCGGTGATGCAAGCCACCAGTTGGGCGGAAAACTTCCAGAAGAACCCCGCAGCGCGCGAAACAATTCGCACCATGGACCCCGACCGGTTCATCGCCGTCATGCAGAAATGGGCCTCGGCCTATGTGCCCAGCGACATTTCGCCGGTGCCGGGGATGAAGCCGATCGACTTCGCCCGTCTGACTATGCCGACCCTGGTGTTCAAGAGCCACAAGAGCGACATCTCGCACACCGAGACCACCAGTCTGTGGGTCCACCGGCTGATCCCGCATTCCAAGCTCGCTATCCCGCCCTGGCGCGACGATGAATGGAATTATCAGTCGGGCGAAACAGCAGCCGGCAAGGGACACAGCCTGTTCACCAGCTGGCCCAAGCTCGCGCCGGTGATCCTCGATTTCGTCAAGAACTGATCAGAAAAGAGGATACCGAAATGGCCAGTACTGGCATCTTTTCCGGCGTACGGGTGATCGAGCTTGCGCAATACGTCTATGTTCCGGGCGCGGGCGTGCTGCTGGCTGATCAGGGTGCGGAAGTGATCAAGATCGAGACCATCGAAGGCGATCCCTACCGCACGCTGAAAGCCGGGGGCGATCGCAATCTCGGCAATATCAATATTGCAATGGAACAGAACAACCGAAACAAGAAGAGCGTCGCACTCGACCTCAAGAGCGAGGAGGGCCGCGAGGCGCTGCTCAAGCTGGTCGAGACGGCGGACGTTTTCCTCACCTCACTGCGTCCCAAGGCGATCCGCGGGCTCAGGCTCGATGTCGATGACCTGCGCGCGCGCAATCCGAAGCTGATCTATGTGCGCGGCAATGGCGCGGGCTTTCGCGGCGCGGAGGCAGACCGGCCCGGTTTCGATGCCTCGGCCTTCTGGGCACGTGGCGGCGCCTGCTATGCCTTCACCCGCCCCGGCGAACAGCCTACAAGTCCGCGCCCGGCCTATGGCGACCACACCGGCTCGATGGCCCTGGCTTTCGGCATCGCCTCCGCCCTGTTTCACCGCGCGCAGACGGGCGAGGCGACGCTGGTCGAAAACTCTCTGCTGGCAAGCGCTGCGTGGGTGCTTTCGGGCGACCTGACGCTGGTCCAGCTGCCGCAATACCAGACCCATCCCAAAGTCTCGATGCGTCGCCCGCTGACTTATTCCTATGCCGCGCGCGACGGCAAGATGATCCAGCTGATGATTCTCAATACCCAGCCGCGCTGGGCCGCGCTGTGCGAGGTGCTGGGTCTGGAGGAGATCGCGAACGATCCGCGCTTCGCCACTGATGACGCCCGCAATAGCAATGGCGATGCGCTGATCGAGGTGTTGTCCGCTTGCTTTGCCACGCGCGATTTTGCCGAATGGCTGCCGCTGCTTGAATCGATCGACATTCCGTGGGAACTGATCAGCTCGATCGAGGATGTGACCAAGGATCCCCAGATCCACGCCAATGGCATCATGCGCAAGATGTCAGTGGGCGATGCCGAAGTCGATATCGTCGCCGGGCCGACTTCGTTCGACGAAAAGCTGTTCTCGCATGAACCGGTCGCATCGCCGACGCTCGGGGCACATACTGCAGAACTGCTCACCCAGGCGGGATACAGCGCCGAAGCCATCGCCGACATGCAGGCCCGCGCTATTGCCGCCTGAACCGGGAGCCATGCCAATGAACCGTTTCGAAGCCTCCTTTCCGCGTGGCAATTGCCCGGTTTTCCGTTTCGGGCCAGACGACAAAACCGCGCCGCTGGTGCTGTTCTTTCCCGATGCCTTTGGCCCTCGCCCGGCGGCATTCGCAGTTGCTGAGGAACTGGCAGTGGAAGGCTGGCGGGTGCTGATGCTCGATCAGTTCTATGAGTCCATTCCCTATGAGCCGCTGACGCCCAAGTCGCTGTTCGAGGAAGGCCCCGAGCGCGACCGGGTGATGCAGATGTTCATGGCGATCACCATGGCCAAGATCGACGAGGATGTCAGCGCGATGCTGGCGCTGGCAAGCGAGCTTTCCGCGCCGGACGCGCCATTCGCTGCGGTGGGGTATTGCATGGGCGGGCGCTATGCGCTCAGCGCAGTCACCGCCAGCCCGCGTGTCAAGTTTGCCGGGGCCTTCCACGCCAGCAATATAGCGCCAGCCGAGGGCGACAGCCCACACCAGCGCTTTGCCGGAACTACAGGGCGCATCTACATCGGCGTGGCTGGGATCGATCCGACCTATGGCGCCGAAGAGCATGGCCGCCTCGCCAGGGCGCTTCGCGAGGCCGATATCGATCATGTGATCGAGACTTACCACGGCATGGGTCATGGCTGGGTCTATCCCGACCTCGCGGTCTACAATGCCGCCGGCGCAGCGAAACACATCGTGCGGATCAAAGCGAACCTGGCCGAACTATTCGCCTGACAAGGCGGCAAGATATCGCCCCGCATCGAACCCTTCCAGCGGCTCGCCGGCCCCGGCAGACCAATCCGTCACCCATTCCTGGTTGCGCGTCGAGGTTGCGGCCTGAGGCAGTTGATAGTTGTAGCACACGCCCATGCGCTGCGATCCGGGCTCGGCCGCAGTAAGACTTGCCGGCGCGGAATATTGGCGCACGCCCGAGACGAAGACAGCGCGGCGCAGCATGGTGGCGCGTTCGGCATCGCGGGGAAGGAGATCGCGTTTCCACTGCGAAAGCTGGCGCAAGTCGCGGCCTTCTCCCTCGATGGCGGTTCCGGTCAGGTGCCAGCGCAAGACCTCGTCACCATTTTCCGCAAGCGTTGCCGTAGTGCGCCCATCGACCGGGTCGGCAACCCGCATGTCGATAATGGTCGGCTCCGCATCATCGACATGCGCCGCCAGCACCAGGGCAAGATCGTACAAGTGCGTGCAATGCTGCGCGGGATCGCGCGCGGCGACATCGGCGAGCAGCGCACCGGTGAGCTCAGAGGCAATATGCGGCGCTGCGCCGGGACAAGCCGACCACGGATGCCTGATCGCCTCGGCAAACGCCCGGACAATGCGACCTTCCGCGTGATCGAGCCGCATGTGAAAGCGGTGTACGTCATCTTCCAGCGCGCCGCCTATCCAGTTCCCACGCACACCGGACCCGGGCTGGATGATTACGCGCCGCCACAAGCCGGGCGGCCACTTCGGAAAAGAGGAATCAAGCGAATCCATTGCCTTGAGCCTGGCCTCAGCTTTCCGAGAATGCAAATGGTTCGGCATCGCGGCGATAGTCGTCGGGCATGATTTCGCGGCCGATCGGCGGAAGCGCGCGCGCGACGCACTGGGCCCGGTGGCACAATGAGCAGGTGACCCCAATCGGGGTTGGCGCGATCTTGCCGGGGTCAATCCCTCTGGCATAGGCCAGGCGGGGCGCGTGCTCGGCTCCGCAGGCGAGCGCGATCGCTCGCATGATGCGCGGCCGGCCATGGCCGCCACCGCCCGTGGTCACGGTCCGCGCAATCGAAAAGAAGCGCGCGCCATCGGGAAGTTCAAGCCACTGGGTGACCACCTCGCCCGGCGTGCGGAACACCGAATGGACAGACCACAAGGGACAGCCGCCGCCATGCGCGGCAAACGGGAACCCCGCCCCGTCGAGCCGCTTGGAGACATTCCCCGCCGCATCGACGCGGATGAAGAAGAACGGCACGCATTCGGCGCCCGGCCGGCCCAACGTGGTCAGCCGGTGGGCGGTCTGTTCGAAGCTGGCACCGAACTGCCGTCCAAGGGCTTCGATATCGTAAGCATGCGCCTCGACAGCGCTGGCAAAGGCTCCATAGGGCATGAGCAGCGCCGCGGCGCCATAGCCCGCGAGGGCACGGCGAACGAGCACCCGGGCGGTATCGCTTGAAAGGTCCGCAGCCCGAACGATCGCGCCGATCTCGGTGCGCAGCACAGTGTAGGCGATATGGACGGCAAGCTGATAGGACCGGCTCGCGCGATCCAGCGATTCATCGATCAGCAGCTGTTCGTTATGCCGATCATAGCGGCGCACTGTCCCCGCGAGCACCTCATGTGGCAGGAACCGCACCCGGGTCCCGCGCGCTTTCAGCCATGACTCAGCCCCACCCTCTTCAGTCAGTTCAGTGGATAGTGCTTCGGCCCGCAGGTCGATTGCATCGAAATAATTGCGCCGGGCCGCCACGAAGCGGCGCGCTTCGCCGACCGGATCAAGGCCGCTGCCGGCACCGGCTTCGGTCCGCTGTCCGGCAAGCACTTCCTGTTCGCGGCGATAGGCAGTGTGAACGCGGAGCAACGCCTCGCTGATCCCGGGAAAATTTGCTGCTGCATCAGCCACTTCAAGCGGTGGCAGGTCGATATCGGCGAAGATCGGATCGCGAAGCGCTTCGGTCAGCCGGCGGGCGTAGTCACTGCCGTCGTCGCCTGCAAGATCGGCGACATCAAGCTTATAACTGCGCGCCAGCCGCAGCAGCAGCGGCACGGTCAGCGGGCGCTGGTTGCGCTCGAGCAGCGCAACATAGCTGGGCGAGATTTCGAGATCCTCGGCCATGGCATGCTGCGTGAGCCCCAGTTCGCGCCGCAGCCGCTTCAGCCTCGGGCCGAGATAGAGAGGTTGTGATTCAGCCATTTGCCAATGATTGTCATAATCACACAACATTACAAGTAATATATGTAAAGTCTTACAGAGTGACTCTGCGCGAGGTTGCCGCAGCGCACAATGTCGGCCTATTCCGGCGGTCACGCTTTACATTGGACTAAGGAATAGTGCCGTGACCTACCAGCAGTCGATCATCACGTCAGCCGAAGCCATCGGCCGATTCCAGCAAACCTGGACCGGGATCGAACCGGAATCGGTCGCCCGCATGCGCCTGCAAAACCGCTTCCACACCGGGCTGGATATCGCCCGCTTCACCGCAGCCACCATGCGCCGTGACATGGCCGCCTATGACGCCGATCCGGCGCAGTACACGCAGTCCCTTGGCTGCTGGCACGGCTTCATCGGGCAGCAAAAGCTGATCTCGATCAAGAAGCACTTCGGCACCACCAAGGGCCGCTACCTCTACCTTTCCGGCTGGATGATCGCCGCGTTGCGGAGCGAGTTCGGCCCCCTGCCCGACCAGTCGATGCACGAGAAGACCAGCGTTCCGGCTCTGATCGCCGAGCTCTACACTTTCCTCAAGCAGGCCGATGCGCGCGAACTGGGGATGATGTTCCGCGAGCTCGATGCCGCCCGCGAAAAGGGCGACGCGGTCGAATCGAGGCGGCTCGAGCACGCGATCGACAATTACGAGACGCACGTCGTGCCGATCATCGCCGATATCGATGCCGGCTTCGGCAATGCAGAGGCGACGTACCTGCTCGCCAAGAAGATGATCGAGGCGGGTGCCTGCGCGTTGCAGATCGAAAACCAGGTGTCGGATGAGAAGCAGTGCGGCCATCAGGACGGCAAGGTTACCGTGCCGCACGAGGACTTCCTCGCCAAGATTCGCGCCTGCCGCTATGCTTTCATGGAGCTGGGCGTCGATGACGGCATCATCGTTGCTCGCACTGATTCGCTCGGCGCAGGCCTGACCAAGCAGATTGCTTTCAGCCAGGAAGCCGGCGACCTTGGCGATCAGTACAACAGCTTCCTCGACTGCGATGAAGTCAGCACCGACCAGCTCGGCCACGGCGATGTTCTGATCGCGCGCGATGGCAAGCTGATGCGTCCGCGCCGCCTGCCCAGCAACCTGTTCCAGTTCCGCCCCGGCACTGGCGAGGATCGCTGCGTGCTCGATTGCATCACCAGCTTGCAAAACGGCGCAGACCTGCTGTGGATCGAAACCGAAAAGCCCAACATCGAGCAGATCGCCGGCATGGTTGACCGCATCCGCGAAGTCGTTCCGGACGCCAAGCTGTGCTACAACAATTCGCCCAGCTTCAACTGGACACTGAACTTCCGCCAGCAGATTTTCGATATCTGGTCCGCCGAAGGCAAGGATGTTTCCGCCTATGACCGCGCCCGGTTGATGAGCGTCGATTACGATACGAGCGAGCTCGCGATGGAAGCTGACGAGCGCATCCGCACCTTCCAGCGCGATTCGGCGGCGCGCGCCGGCATCTTCCATCACCTGATCACGCTGCCGACCTATCACACGGCGGCGCTGAGCACGGACAATCTTGCCCGTGAATACTTTGGCGAGCAGGGCATGCTGGGCTATGTCAAGAACGTCCAGCGCGAGGAAATTCGTCAGGGCATTGCCTGCGTGAAGCACCAGAACATGTCGGGCAGCGACGTTGGCGACGACCACAAGGAGTATTTCTCCGGCGAGGCCGCGCTGAAAGCTGGCGGCAAGCACAACACAATGAACCAGTTCGCAGCCTAGGTAAGGAACCAGATCATGCCCGAACCAGCCAGATCCCGCGCGGTCCTTTCCAACGAGGACTTCAAATTGCTGAAGGAAGCCGTGCGCTATTACCTCCAGAACAACGAGGATTCGCCCGACTCGGTGAAATACTCCAATCTCTATCATCGTCTCGGCAGCGCCAGCCGCGGTTGAGCTACAACGCTTTCCTGGGGAGGAAAGCTTGGCCCGCCGCGCCTCCCTGACGCGGCGGGCCATTCTATTTTGCACGGTGCCCGCGCCCGGGCTATCAGCCCGGTCCTTGTCAGGGAGTCCCGATCAATGGCCGAACCAGAGCCTGTCTATTCCGTCCATGCCATTCACCTGGTCCGCACCGCGGTTCAGGCCAACCTGACCTTGAGCCAAATGGCCGACCAGAAGGCCTCGATGCTGCTGGCCGCAACGCTCGTCGTCTTCACCATCGCCATCGGCCAGGCAGGAGGAGGCCCGCATGCGCCCGCCCTGCTGGTCCTGGCCCTGTTCGCCTTCCTTGCGGCGCTGTGCGCGATTTTTGCCGTGTTGCCGCTGGTGCAAAACCCGGCTTCGCATCCAGACGACGCCAATCTGCTGTTTTTCGCAGCCTTTTCAGACCTGGATGAGGACGAGTTCTGCAAGCGCCTGCTGCCCAGCCTGACCAGCGACGAAGGCGTTTTTCGCGTGATGCTGCGAGATCTGCATCAGAATGGCAGGGTATTGCAGCGCAAGAAATATCGCTGGCTGGGCCGGGCCTATTGGCTGTTCCTGACCGGACTGATAGCATCCGGCATCACGCTGATCGCGATCAATCTGCCAGGTGGAAGGGGGCTGTAATCTTGCTGATCGGGCAGATCACCGACATCCATATCGGCTTCGAGCCAGGCAATCCGGACGAGCCCAACATGCACCGGCTGCGCGCCGTGCTGGAGCGGCTGTTTGAAGGCCCAAACCGCATCGAATTGCTGCTGCTCTCCGGCGATCTTACCGAAAATGGCGACGCGGCAAGCTATGAGCAACTCGCCGCAGCGCTGGCATCGGCGCCCTGCCCGGTGCTGGCGATCCCGGGCAATCACGACAACCGGGCCGATTTGGCCAAAGCGTTTCCCCAGCAAGGCGAGACCGGCGGTTTCCTCCACTACGCGCATGATGCCGGGGATTTGCGGCTGCTTATGCTCGATACGTTCGAGCCCGGGCGCCACGGCGGGTCATTCTGCGACGTGCGCGCCGCATGGCTGGCTGCGCGCCTGTTCGAAGCCCCGGACCGGCCAACCATCATCGTCATGCACCATCCGCCGATCGTCTCGGGCATCGATTGGATGGATCCCGACCCCGATGAACCCTGGATCGCCCGTTTTGCCGAAGCAACCCGCGGCCATAGCCAGATCAGGGCAGTGCTTTGCGGCCATCTGCATCGCAGCGTCACTGCCGGCTGGCAGGGCGCGACGTTAGTCGTCTGTCCTTCTACCGCGCCTTCGGTCGCACTGGACCTGTCGCTGATTGACGGCGCCGACCCGGACGGACGCGCCCTGATCCGCGACGCCCCGCCCGGTTATGCGCTGCATCGCTGGGACGGGCGCAGCCTCGTGACCCATTTCGAGCGCGTTGGCGGCTATGAGGATGTCGCCCGTTTCGATGCCGACTTGCAACCGATGATCCGTGGCATGCTGGCCGAGCGGGGATAGCATGCGGTGGGCCTTCCCTGACGTCCAAGCTCGGTCTATGCTGCTGCGCGGAAACCCTAGGGAACGGCTGGTTTGGAAATGATCCGGATACTCGCGCCAGGACCCATGCTTCATGCTGTCGCCATTGTGCTTTGCATGACCGCCATGCCCGCCACGGCCGAGACGATGGGTGAGCTCGAAGCGCTTTCACGCGGTAGCGCGACGCCGGCGGCCGGGATTGCACTCGCGCGCCGCCAGATGGGCCGTGGCGATCTGCTTGATGCGCTGGCAACGCTCGAGCGCGTGCTGATCAATCATCCCCAAGCCCGCGACGCGCAACTGCTGCGCGCCAGCCTGCACTGCCAGCTCGATGACCGCGCCGGATCGACCGCCGAATTTGGCCAACTACGGGGACGAGGCGTATCAGAGCGCGCTCTGGGCGATGCAATCAGCGAGTGCGATGCCCTGTCACGCCAGAGGCCGACCCGATGAGGCGCTTGCGGAATACTGCGGCGCTCGCCCTGGTCCTATGCATGGCGCCTGCTGCGGCCAATACGCCCAATCAGGTGGGCATTGCCGCTGCCGTGCTAAACCGGGTGATCATCGCGCGCGGCGGCGCAGCGCAAATGCGCCCCGCCGTGCTGCGACAGCAGGTCGCAATCGCCGACCAGGTTGAAACCGGCGCGCGCAGCCAGTTGCAGATATTGCTGCTGGATCGCTCGACTTTCACCGTAGGCGCCAATGCGCGGCTGACCATCGACCGTTTCGTCTATGACCCTGCCCAGGGCCGCTCGATGAGCGCGAGCGTCGCCAAGGGGGCATTCCGCTTCATGTCGGGCAGGCCCAGCCGTGGCGGCAATTCGACCATTGCAACGCCGGTGGCGAGCATCGGCATTCGCGGCACGATTGTCGACGGCGTGGTCGGCGCGGACGCCATCGCGATTGCGGGTGGCGAGGCCGGCATTGGCGGCGGGCGCAATTCCGATCCGCAGACCGCCACGCTGGTGGTGTTGCGTGGGCCGGGCGCAAACACACGAGGCAATGCCCTGCCCGGCGAAATTGCGGTGAGTGCCGGCGGCGAGACCGTTGTGCTCAACCGTCCGCTGCTCGCGGTCTATGTGCCACGCGTCGGCGCGCAGCCGATTGGCCCTTTTGCCCTGTCGCTCTCCGGCCTGACCCGGGTTCAGGGACTGATCTTCCCGTCGCTTGCCGCCTGGCGGTTGGCCACGACGCCCGCTCCGAGCGGTGCTTACCCCATGCCAGTGCCACAGCAGCGGCGACGAGGACCTCCGGTGATGGTCGGCGATCCCTATGGCGGCGATCCTCTCGGCGATCCCGGACCCGGTGATCTGCGGTCCGGTGGCAGGGCGCCGGGCTATGGCGCTGGCATCCCCAGCATCCCCAGCATGCCCTCGATGCCGCGCGGCTCAGCCTCGCGTCCCCCGCACGACCCGCCCCCGCGCACCAGCACGACGCGGCAGGAGACAGTCCCCGCTGCCGAAACCACCCCTGCCGCTGATTCGTCCAGCTATCAGGAGCCAACGCCAGGTCCGCCGCCGTTAGACGAGCCGCCGCCCCAGCCCGATGCGCCGCCCACGTCACCTGGACCAACGACACCTCCGCCTCCAGAACCGCTGCCGGAATCGGACTTCCCGCCCAAGACCAGCGAAGCGCCGCCATCCTCGGACAACTATTCGCCCACGCCCACTTATGGCGGGCCCAATCAGGGCCCGCCGCCCCGCACCACCTCGGGAAAAAATTGACCTTCGCCCTGTCTCTTGGGGCATCGCCCTCTGCCCGGGAGCGGCGCTCGCTGCGCTGTGTGGCACTGGCACTTGCGCTGACCATCACTCCGGCGCTTGCGCAGGACGATCCCGTTGCCGAACTCGATTCCCTGTCGCGGGACACCGCGACAAGCGCGGGCGGGCTGGCGCTGGCGAGCAACCTTAGCATCAGCGGAGACCTGCTCGGCGCGCTGTCAGCGCTGGACCGGGTGCTGATGCTGGATCCCGCCGCCCAACCGGCCTTGCTGTTGCGCGCCAGCCTGCTGTGCCGGATCGACGACAAAGCGGGCGGCTCGGCCCAGCTGTCGCGGCTCAGGAAGCGCGATTTCGCAAAGGATGACTGGAACCAGGTGAGCAGCCAGTGCGCCGGGCCCCGGTCAGCGCCGACACAGAGGAGCGAGCGATGGCGGCGACCCGGATTCTGAGCAGAACGGCCCGCAAGCGCCTGTTGGCGATGGCCTGCGCGCTGCCGCTCGCCGGCGCGGCCATGGCAGCCGGCGCTCCGCAAGTGGTGGGCATTGCCGCAGCCGTGCTCAACGATGTTTCGATAGCCTCCAGCGGCGCGGCGCAGATGCGGCCGGCTGTTCTGCGTGAGCGGGTGGCACTGGCCGACCGGGTGCAGACGGGGCAACGCAGCCAGCTTCAACTGATGCTGCTCGATCGCTCGACGTTCACGGTCGGGGCCAACGCGCGGCTGACGATTGACCGCTATGTCTATGATCCCGCGCGCGGCGGGGCGTTTGCTGCGAGCGTGACCAAAGGCGCGTTCCGGTTTCTCTCGGGCCGGCGGGCAATGCCGGGCGCAAGCTCGATCCGTACGCCTGTCGCCACGGTCGGCATTCGTGGCACGGTGATCGACGGTGTGGTCGGCGCAGATGCAGTTGCCATTGCCCAGGCAGAAAGCGGGATCGGGCGCGGGGTGCGAAGTGACCCGGAAACGGCATCGCTGATTGTGCTGCGCGGGCCTGGCACGGCAACCGAAGGCGGGCTGACTGTCGGCGCTGTCTCGGTAGAGGCGGGCGGCGCGGCGATCATACTGCAAGGCCCGATGCAGGCCGCATACGTTCCGCGTCCGGGTGCCCAGCCGATTGGCCCTTTCACCCTTTCCGCCGCCGGACTGGAACGGATCGAGCGGCTGCTTGAGGTTCCACTTGCGCCGACAACCCGCACAGCGGGGCGCAAGTCCGGCTCGGGCAGCAAAGCGGCGGGGATCCTGCTCAATGTCGGGCTCGGCATACTTGGCGCGGTTAAGCGCAATGATCGGCAGTCCGACCGGCCGATGCACAGCGATCAGCAGACCGAAACCATACAGAACGGGACCATGCGAACAGAGACCATTCGCACCGAGTCGATACGGACCGAATCCATGCCCAGCCCCCCGCCGCAAGACCCGATGCCGGATGCCTACCAGACCAAATAGGCCCTACTTCGTCGTCGCGGCGAAGACGCCGTCCCAATCGCCAGCCGGCGGATCGCGCATGAGCGCAGCCAATCGCTCGCCAAATAGCGCATAGAGCGGGGCAAGGCCAAAGCCAGGCGCATCGCGAGTCAATGTGCCAAGCGCAGCTTGCGCCCCGTGCCAATCCAGCGCGCGATAAGCGGCGAGCAGCTCTTCATGCCCGCTGCGCAGGCTGACGAAGCCGGCGCTTTCAGCGAGCATTTCATCACCCAGCAGCGCGAACACCGTCTCTGGTGCATCGCGGCCGACCACGCGCACCCGGTCGAGCTCCAGCACAGCGAAGCCCGGTAGCCGCGCCGCCAGCGCGCTGCCGATTATGATCTGCACGCCGTAATACTTGGTCAGCCCCTCGATCCGCG
>JANLSP010000061.1:0-6682 GCA_031362485.1 Novosphingobium sp. | reverse complement strand
AGGAAGACATAGACCAGCACGGCGATGACCACGCCGACCACCGCAATCGTGCGATACTGGCGGCCGAGATAGGCCTGAGCGCCCTCCTGAATAGCCGCAGCGATTTCCTGCATCTTTGCATTGCCGGCCGAAGCGCCAAGCACTTGCCGGCTGGTGATGATACCATAGACCACGGCCAACAGGCCAAGGACTATCGAAATGGTGATGAGATTCACTTGCGCTGCTCCCCCTTGTTTGGTTGCGCATAAATCAAAGCCCCGCGCACGCAGGGCCAAATAACCGCCCGCCGCTAGAGGCTAGCGGGCGGCGGCGCAAGCCCCAGATGCGCATATTTACCCGTTTGCGTGGCTGAAATCGCGCTTAGCGGTGCTGGTAGCCGAGCCCATCTGCCTCGCTGAGCGGCGTGCCATCGAGCAGCAAGGGGGTTTTGCGCGGGGGGAGCGCCTCGCCGATGCGCCAGGCGGAGACCGGCGGTGTCAGGTCGCAAGACGCGGTGAACAGTAGCTGATAGTCCTCTCCCCAGCGCAAGGCCTCGGCACGGCGGGCTTCGGGCGCGGCGAGGGGAACCGCGCTGGCATCGATTGCCAGAGTAACGCCGCTGGCCCGCGCCAGCCTGGCTGCGTCCAGCAGCAGGCCGTCGGAAACGTCCATCATCGCGCTGACATGCGGGGCGAGCGCCTGCCCCTCGGCGAGCAATGCGGCAGGGCGACGATAGGCTGTGCTGTCTCCCTCGCCCTTCCGCAGCGCTTCCAGCCCGAGCATGGCCGCGCCCACCGGGCCGGTGATCCACAGACCGTCACCTGACTGCGCCCCGGCGCGCGAAGGCACCGGGCGGTGCGTCGCGCGGCCGAGCGCGGTGAGGCCAAGAACGCGCGGGCCTTGCGCCGCAATGGTGTCACCGCCCAGCAGGGGCGCGCCATAATGCGCCAGTGCTTCCTCCAGCCCTTCCAGAAACCGCGCGTCGCCTTCGCCCAGCACATAGCCCAGTAGCACGCCCAGCGGTTCGGCGCCTTTGGCGGCAAGATCGGACATGTTGCAGGCAACCAGCTTCCAGGCGACATCGGCCGGGTCCTGGCTTGCAAGGAAGTGCACGCCTTCGGCCATGGCATCATGGGTGAGGATCAGTGCCTCGCCGCCCAGTTCCAGTACGGCGCAATCATCGGCAAGGCCGCGCGCGGCGGGATGTTGCGCGATGCGGCGCAGTGCCGCGATGAAGGCGAGTTCGTCGGTCATGCGCTGAGCCAAATCCTCCGCATTTTTGCGCAGCACAAATGGGGAGGTGGCAGCCCGCAGGGCTGACGGAGGGGTTTTCCTGCCTGCTTTAAACACCCCTCCACCACCCGCTTCGCGGGCGGTCCCCCTCCCCATTTGTGCTGTGCAAAAATGGGGAGGATCTGATTCTTTCTAACGCACATCCTTGGCCAGCGCATCGAGCACGCCGTTGACGAATTTCGCTTCCTTGGCATCGAAGAAGGCGTGGGCGACATCGACATATTCGCCGATTGCGACGGCCACCGGCACATCGGCGCGGGCGAGCAGTTCGTAGGCGCCGGCGCGCAGTATCTGCAGCATGGTCCGGTCGAGCCGTTCAAGCTTCCAGCCTTCGGCCAGTTTGCCGGACAGCAGTCCGTCAATCTCGTCGCGGCGGGCAAGTGTGCCCGAGACGACATCGTCGAAGAAATCCGCTTCCGCCGGGGCATAGACCGCGTCATCGATTTCCATGCCGAAGCGGTGCTGGTGGAATTCGTCGAGCAGCCGGGCTTGCGGGGTAGATTCCATCTCGTGCTGGTAGAGCGCCTGCACAGCGGCGAGCCGGGCGGCGGCCCTCGCCTGATTCTTGGGGCCCTGGCGCTTGTTGGAAAGATCGGGCTTCATATGCCCAGCCTCACTTCGATCGAGCGGGCATGGGCGGGCAGGCCTTCCGCATCGGCCAGTGCAATTGCTGCCGGGCCGATCTGTTTGAGCGCCGCTTCGTCGAGTTCGATGAAGCTGGTGCGCTTCATGAAATCGAGCACTGAAAGCCCCGAGGAAAACCGCGCCCGGCGGCCGGTGGGCAGCACATGGTTGGGCCCGGCAACATAGTCGCCGATCGCCTCGGGGGTCATGCGGCCGAGGAACACCGACCCGGCGTGGCGGATCTGCTTGAACAGTGCTTGGGGCTTGTCGGTCGCAATCTGGACATGTTCGGCGGCGAGCGCATTCGCCAGCGCCGGGGCCTCGTCCAGGCTGGCGACTTCGATGATCACGCCGTGGGTGTTCCAGCTCTCGGCTGCCACGCGCGCGCTGGGCAACATGGCGAGTTCGACCCCTATCCGGTCCGCGACGGTATCGGCGAACAGGCCATCGTCGGTAATAAGGATCGACTGCGCAGCAGGATCGTGTTCGGCCTGGCTGAGCAAGTCGGCGGCGATCCAGTCGGGATCGTTCTTGCCGTCGGCGATCACCAGGATTTCGGAGGGCCCAGCGACCATATCGATGCCGACAACGCCAAATAGCTGACGCTTGGCCTCGGCGACCCAGGCGTTGCCGGGGCCGGTGATGACATCGACGGCGGCGATCCGCTCAGTGCCGAATGCCAGCGCGGCAACTGCCTGGGCGCCGCCGATGCGCCACACTTCGTCGACGCCCGCGAGGTGCGCTGCGGCCATGACCAGTGGATTGATTTCCCCGCCCGGGGTGGGAGTTACGACAACCAGCCGGTCGACCCCGGCGACCTTGGCCGGAATTGCGTTCATCAGCAGCGAGGAGGGATAGCTGGCCCGTCCGCCGGGAATATAGAGGCCCGCCGCATCGACCGCAGTCCAGCGCGCGCCCATGCGCACCCCGGCCTCATCGCGGCTGTCCTTGTTCTTTGGCTTCTGGCCTTCGTGGAATGCGCGAATGCGCTGGGCCGCCAGTTCCAGCGCAGCGCGCAGATCGGGGTGCAGATCTTCGAAGGCCTCGCGGCACATTTCAAGCGATATGCGCCAGTCCGCGTCCTCACCAAGACTGTGCTCATCCCAGCGCGCGGTGTAGTCGGACAGCGCCTTGTCGCCCCGGCTTCGCACATCCTCGATGATCCGCGCGACATCGCGCGAAACTTCTTGATCGCTCTCGCGCCGATCATTGACCAGCCGCTCAAAGGCTTCGGCAAAGCCGGGCTTGCGGGTGTCCAGCCGCAACATCAAAGCGCGCCCCGGAACATTTCGACCAAAGCGGGGATGCGCGGGTCGGTTTTCATTGCAGCGCGGTTGACGATCAACCGTGCCGAGACCTGAAGGATCACGCTCGTTTCGACCAGGCCATTGTCCTTCAGCGTCTTGCCGGTCGAGACCAGATCGACGATGCGGCTGGCAAGACCAAGTCCCGGGGCGAGTTCCATCGCGCCGTTGAGCTTGACCACTTCGGCCTGGACGCCCTGGCGCTCATAGTAGCGGCGGGTGAGACCGGGATACTTGCTGGCGACGCGCAAATGGCTGGCTGGAGCATCGGCAGAATGGCCCGCCGGCTCTGCTACCGAGAGCCGGCAGTGGCCGATATCGAGATCGACCGGCGCATAAAGATCGGAATAGGCAAATTCCTCGACCACATCCGAGCCGACGATGCCGACCGCAGCGGCACCATGGGCAACAAACGTCGCAACGTCGAAGGCGCGCACGCGAATGATGCGCATATCGCTGTTTTCGCAAGCGAAAGAGAGGGCGCGCGACTTCTTGTCGTGAAACTCGGCATCCGGCACCACACCGGCCCGCGCCATCAGCGGCAGCGCCTCGTCGAGAATACGGCCCTTGGGCACGGCGAAAGTGAGCGGATTGGGCATGGCAGCGCGCATTAGGCGGCGCAGGGCGAAAGGGCAAGAATTGCGCTCTTGTGCGCCGCACAATTCTGTCGCAGCCTGTTCGCAGTCGCAACATGGGGAAGAATGGCGATGGATGGGAAGTCGGTTATCGGCGATGTGCGAACGGTCCGTGAGGCCTATGCCAACCAGGTTGCCTATTGTCGGGCCAACGATTCGGCTGTGACCGCGCGGATCGTCGCGGCGATTGCGGAACTGTTGGGTGACCCTGCAGCGGGCACATTTCTGGCGCGCATCCGCGACTGGCCCGGACCTTCGCCGCTGGGCGATGCCTTGCCGCTGCGCTCCGCGGGAGGTTTGCATGCCCTGCACCTTTCGGGCGCGGAGCCGAGCCTCGCGCCGATCTATGCCGGTTTGCCTGCCGACGATATTGCAATCGTGCGTTCAGCCACCCGCCGACACGAAGCTTTCCTGCTCCCCTGGCTGGATGGCCCGCCGCAGACCAACGAAGCGGGCCGCTCCTCGGGCTTTATCGCCGCAATGCTGTGGCTCGCCGGGCAGAACCTGCCGCCGCGCTTCGAATGCCTTGAGATCGGCTCGAGCGCCGGGATCAACCTGATGATTGATCGTTACCACTATAATCTGGGCGGGGTGCAGGTCGGTCCCGGTGATGCGGCAATGCGTTTTACCCCGGAATGGCAGGGGGCTGCGCCACCTGACCGGGAGATCGGCTTTGCTTCGCTCAGGGGCTGCGATGTCGCTCCGGTCGATCTCACCGATCCGGGCCAAGCGCTGCGGCTTAAAGCCTATATCTGGCCGGAACACGCGGTGCGGTTCGCGCGGCTTGAGGCAGCGATTGCGGCAGCGCAGGTCAGGCCGCCTGATATTGCAGCGATGAACGCGGCCGATTTCGTTGAACAGGCGCTCGGCCGCCCGCAAGAGCCCGGGACCACCCGGGTGCTGATGCATTCGATTGTCTGGCAATATGTGCCGGCGGACCAGCAGGCGCGGGTGCGGGCGGCGATGGAGGCGGCGGCTATGCGGGCCACCCCGGAGCTGCCGCTCGCGTGGGTGGCGCTGGAAGCCAATCGCACGCTGCTCAATCACGCACTCACCGTGCGGCACTGGCCGGGCAGCGGCGAGGAGACCTTGCTGGCAGCAGCCCACGCCCATGGCGCCTGGCTGGAGTGGTTTGGCGCCTAGCCCAGAAACGCATCCATCGCCGCGTTCACCGCATCCGGCGCCTGCCAGGTGACGAAATGCCCGCAACCGGGCACCGGTACAACGGTCAGCTGCTCCACATAGTCTTCCAGTCCCACCAGATTGCAGGGCGGCAGGGCAACATCGTCCAGCGCCCAGATTACCAGCGTGGGGATGGTGAGCCGCGGCAGCGCCGGGGCCTTCCAGCCTTCAGGCAGCGCATAAGGCAGATCGAGCGTCGGAACATCGAACGAGCTGGCGCGATACCAGTTCAGCATACCGAAGGCCGCGTCGCGATCCTGCCAGTCGGTCAGCAGGCGGTCACGCTCTGCCTCCTCCATGCCGGCTGACAGCAGCTTTGGGTCGAATGCCTTGCCCAGCATGCCGCCAAGGCCGAACTCATGCACCAGCACATCGTTTGCCGTATCGCGGAAGGTGCGCATGTACTGGCTGGCCGCGCGCTGCACCGGATCGGTCCAGATCAGCCGCTGGAAAATCGCCGGATGCGGCGCATTGGCGATCACGGCGCGTTCAACCCGCGTATTCTGGCCCAACACCGCGACGATCCACGCGATCGCGCCGCCCCAGTCGTGGCCGACCACGGTGAACTTTTCGACGCCAAGTGCGTCGGCCAGCTGGAACACGTCACCCGCCAGCTTGTCGGGGGTGTAGCTCGCCACATCCTGCGGCTTGGATGAGCCGCGATAGCCGCGCTGATCGGGCGCAATGCAACGGAAACGGCCCGAAAAATGCGCGATCTGGTGACGCCAGGTGCGGTGCGATTCGGGAAAGCCGTGGAGGAAGATCAGCACTGAGGCATCGCGCGGACCTTCATCGACGCAATCAAGTTCGATGCCCGATGCCAGCGTGATGCGCTTCATTCGCCCGGGGCCCTGGCTTTGATGGCGAGTGCGTGGACGCGCCCACCGGGAATATCGCCCAGCGCCGCATTGACCAGCCGCTGGCGCTGGAGCCGGGAGGCGCCGGCGAAGGCCGCGCTCTCGATTTCCACGGTGAAATGCGATTCGCCGCTGCCGTCATCGCCGCTGTGGCCGTGGTGGCGGGCGCTGTCGTTGACAACAGCAAGCTGCGTTGGCGCAAAAGCGGCCTCCAGCAGGCGGGTAATTTCCTCGGCGATGGTTCCGGTCATGGCTTCCCTTCTAGCGAATCCGTCGCCATGTGAAAGGCTGTGAGCAAAGATAGATTCCATGGGCGCTATGAAGCGCGCGGGCGCACCTGCGCCTGGCCCGAGTGCGACGAGCTGGGTGAATTCCGCGCGCCCGGCCAGCGCGCGCCGGGCTTCGACGGGCCGGGCGTCTATCGCTGGTTCTGCCTCGAGCACATCCGCGCTTTCAATGCAGGCTATGACTATTTCTCCGGGATGAGTCCCGACGAGATTTTTCGCGCGCAATCGCCGATCCATGGCTGGGAACGTGAGACCCGCGCCTTTTCGCCGACCGCAGGTATCGACGGAACCCCGCGCTGGGCCGATTTTGCCGATCCGCTGGACGCCATTTCCGCCATGGCACGGATGCGGATGCCCGCCCAGCGGAACGACGGCCGCATGGTCACGCCCGAAGAACGCCGCGCGCTCGATGTGCTGGGCTTGCCGCTCGATGCTGATCGCAAGGCGCTGCGCGGCCGCTACTCCGATCTTGTGCGGCGCTATCACCCCGACCGAAACGGCGGTGACCGCGGCTTCGAGAC
>JANLSP010000007.1:0-2680 GCA_031362485.1 Novosphingobium sp. | reverse complement strand
GCTCCACCCCGCGCGGCGCGCCGGCCGTGCGCACGAAGATCAGCGTGATGCCACCCTGTTCGGGAGGGCCCCGGTGGCGCACGTCGATGCTGACCACATTTGCAGCGGGAGTCGGGTGGAGGCGGCCGCATCGCGGGACGTCGCGGTTGGGATCGAGCAGCGCACCCAGCGGGCTGTTGCCGATGGGCCAGCGCTGCACCTGACGCACCTCATAGTCGATCAGCGTCAGTGCGCGGCCGTCAGAGACGATCAGCAGCGGAATGCCCGGCGCATACTGGAAGCGGACGCGGCCCGGCTGCTTGAGCGTGAGCACGCCGGTCGAGCGCTGACCGTTTCGGTCGGTTTGGGTGAAATCGGCGCGCAAGGTTCCGATGCCGCGCAGAGCGGCGACGGCTTCGGTCAGCTGCGCGGTGGGGGCGGGAGTCTGAGCCTGGGCCAGATCGGCAGAGGGCGCGGCCAGAACACCAAAAGCCGCGAGGCCAATAATAAGCTGGGAGGCGGGGCCTGCGAGCAGCTTGGGAAGCAAGGAAAAGCGTTTCATGCCTAGGCCGTTAAGCCCCCGGCATTGAATGCGCCATGAACCTCACTTGATTTTGGCTTCCTTGAATTCGACATGCTTGCGCACGACCGGATCGTATTTGCGGAAGCTCATCTTCTCGGTCGTGTTGCGCGGGTTCTTCTTGGTCACATAGAAGAATCCGGTGTCGGCGCTGGAAACCAGCCTGATCTTGACGGTTGCGGGCTTCGCCATGGTCTAATCCAGTTTGCATTGCGGACTGCGCTGTGCAGCCTTGAAACAACGAGAGCGGCGAATGACCGCCGCCCGCTCAAGGTTGCGGCCATTGGGCGAGCGCGCGGGTAAAGTCAAGGCGTGGAATCAGCCCTTATAGGGCTTGAGCGGTTCGACAAGGCCATATTGCTCGTCGTGCGGCGCATGGCCGAGCGGCGGAAAATCGAGCGCGGGTGGATCGACCCGGGTATCGGGCAACCGGTCTAGCAGATTGCGCAGCAAAGTCAGCCGCCCGCGCCGCTGGTCGTTGAAATTGACCAGTGTCCATGGCGCATATTGGGTGTGGGTGGCAGTTAGCATCGCCTCGCGCGCCGCCGTGTAATCGGCATATTTCGTGCGTGCGGTGACGTCGATCGGCGAGAGCTTCCAGCGCTTGAGCGGATCAGCCAGCCGTTCGGCAAAACGCTCTTCCTGCTCGGACTGATCACAGCACAGCCAATATGTGACCAACAGGATGCCATCGTCGACCAGCTGCTTTTCGAACACCGGAGCTTGCGCCAGAAAGCTGCGCACTTGCCCTTCGCTGGCGAAACCCATCACCCGCTCCACCCCGGCGCGGTTGTACCAGCTGCGGTCAAACAACATGATCTCGCCTTTTGCGGGCAAGTGTTCGGCATAGCGCTGGAAATACCACTGCCCGGCTTCGCGCTCGCTCGGCTTGGCGAGCGCCACGATGCGGCACTGGCGCGGGTTAGTCAGCGAGGCGATGGTCTCGATCGCGCCGCTTTTGCCCGCAGTATCGCGCCCCTCGAAGATCACCAGCACCCGCGCGCCGCTGGCCGCGGCCCAGCGCGCCATGGCAACTACCTCCTCGCTCATGGGTTCAAGCAGCGCCTCGTATTCCTTGCGATCAAGTTTGCCCATGGCTTCGGTGTCCTAAAACCAGCTTAGCAAGGCAATCGCCAGAATTCCTGCAGCGATCCGATACCATGCAAACGGGGAAAATCCCGCTCGGCTGACATAGGCGACAAATGCCTTGATCACTACCAGCGCAACGAAGAACGAGACGACAAAGCCGATGGCAATCTCGCTCCAACCGACCGGGCCGAGCCCAGCGGCCAGCGCCTCGCGGTTGTCCCACAGCTCCAGCGTAGTGGCGCCCATCATTGTCGGCACCGCGAGGAAGAAGCTGAACTCGGCGGCCGTGCGCCGTTCGATGCCCATGGCGAGCGCGCCCATGATCGTCGCGCCCGAGCGGCTGATGCCGGGAATCATGGCGAGGCATTGCAGTAGGCCGACCCCCAGCGCCTGCCGCGCGGGCAATTGCGCCACGCCGCTCTTGGGGCCGGGCTTGGCCACTTTTTCCACCGCCAGAATGGCAATGCCGCCGACCACCAGCGCCCAGGCGACCACCATCGGGCTGCCCAGCATGATGTCGATATAGTCCTTCAGTGCGAGGCCGAGCACGGCGGATGGCAGGAAACCGAGCAGGATATTACGCAAGAAAGCGATGCTCTGCGGGGCCAGCCGCAGCAGCCCCACGCCGACCGCCCAGAAGGTGCGCCAGTACTGCACCACCACCGCCAGGATCGCGCCGAGCTGGATGACGACGTTGAACACTTTCCATTGCTCGGCGTCATAGCCGAAAATCTCGGCGGCGAGGATCAGGTGGCCGGTGGAAGAGACCGGAATGAATTCGGTCAGCCCCTCGACTATGCCGAGCAAAATGGCGGTAAGTGTCAGATCCATGGGCGGCGAATTGGCGGGACGGACCGGCCCAAGTCAAGCAAGCTGCCCCCGTCGCCCCCGCTTATCACCAGACGCGCACGCGCTGCTCGGGCGGCAGGTAGAGCTTGTCGCGCGGCTTTACGTCGAAGGCTTTATACCATTCATCGAAATTGCGCACGACGCCATTGATCCGGTATTGATCTGGAGAGTGGCTGTCGATGA
>JANLSP010000698.1:0-30087 GCA_031362485.1 Novosphingobium sp. | reverse complement strand
CACTCGCAAAGTCCTGTGGGCTATAGTGAAAACACGTGTCCAGCCGCTCATCGAGATCGGGAATCAGCATGTCGCGCACCCGGCCAAGCACGACATCGCGATAGCGCGGACCCTCTACTGCCCAGTCAACTGGTGCCTTGCCCAGATGCGGAACCGGAGCCAGCGCATAGAACGCCGCCTTGCCCGCTGGGGCCATGCTGGCATCGGTGGCGCTGGGATGATGGAGATAGAGCGAGGGATCATCCGCCAGCTTGCCGCGCTTGTAGATATCGCTGAGCAGCGGGCCATAGCGGTCCGAGAACAGGATCGAATGGTGGGCGATATCCGGGAAGCTGCCCTTGAGGCCAAAATGGACGACGAACAGGCTGGGTGACCAGCGCTTGCGCTTCAGGCTGCGCAGCCGCCGCGAGGCAACGGCGGAGTCATCGATCAGGCCATAAGAATGCACCAGATCGCCGTTGCTGGCGATCATGCCGGCGGCCAGCTTGCGCCCGGAAGCAGTGACGACGCCGGTCACCCGGCGCCCCGCATGTTCAATCCGGTTCACCGCATCGCCCAGGATCAGCGTACCACCTAGCCGCTCGAACAGTGCGGCCATGCCGTTAACTAGCGCGCTGGTTCCGCCCTTGGCAAACCAGACCCCCCCGCTCTTTTCCAGATGGTGGATCAGCGCATAGATGCTTGAGGTGTTCATCGGATTACCGCCAACCAGCAGCGTGTGAAAAGACAGCGCCTGACGCAATTTGTCGCTCTTCACGAACTTACCGGTGAGAGCATAGACCGATTGCCAGGCCTGATGCTTCATCAGCGCCGGAGCGGCCCTGATCATGCTGGAAAAATTGAGGAATGGCACCGCGCCAAGCTTCACATAGCCTTCCTGGTAGACGCTGCGCGAATACTCAAGGAACCGCGCATAGCCCGCCACATCCGCCGGATCGAGCTTGGCGATCTCGGCATTGAGACCGGCCTCGACATTCGAATAGTCAAACCGCGTGCCATCGTTCCACAGCAGGCGGTAGAACGGTTGGATCGGCAGCAAAGTGACGTCATCCGCCATCTTGCTGCCTGAAAGCCCCCAGAGTTCTTCAAGGCATGCCGGATCAGTGATGACCGTGGGTCCTGCGTCGAAAGTGTAGCCGTCCTGCTTCCAAACATAGGCCCGACCGCCCGGCCGGTCGCGCGCCTCTATCACTGTAGTGGTGATGCCCGCGCTCTGGAGGCGGATGGCCAGCGCCAGCCCGCCAAAACCCGAGCCGATAACGATAGCGGACTTACTGCTCGGCACTGATCGAAAACCCTTTTTGTCGCTTTGCAGCAAAGGGCAGCCATGATGCGGCACCGGGAAATCTGCAACCTGCCCAAAGGTGAGACTTTCTCGCAGGCTATGCAACCGGGAATTGTCGTCAGTGGCGCATGGCATCCATCGCGACAGTCCTCGTGTCACGTCCTGAGCGCAGCACCGTGCCCGGCAGGTTCCCGGTATGCTCGCCGTCACGCACGACCTGCACGCCATTGACGAAAACGTGGTGAACCCCTTCGGCATCGGCATAGACGCGGAACTGGTCGCCGGGCACATCGAAGCGATTGTAGGTCGGACCCCGCCCGACGGTGTCGCGGTCGAATATGACGATATCGGCGTGGTATCCGGGCTTGAGCTGGCCTCGATCAATCAGCCCGGCATAGCGCGCTGGGCGTTCGCTCATCAGGCGCACCGCATCTTCAAGGCTGACTACGCCGTGATTGCGCACACCTTCCTGCAGCACGGTGGTCGAGAAGGAAAAGGTATCGATCATGTCGAGATGCGCCCCAGCGTCAGAAGCGCCGATCAGAGCCCGGTCATCCTGCCAGATCTTGCCGCGAAGCACATAGGTCTCATGATCGTGTCCACTCAGCACAGGCGCGAAGACCGTCATGAGGTCATCAGCCAGCGCCAGATCGAGCATGACATCAATCGGCTCGCGACCTTCTGCCTCGGCGATTTCCCCAACCGGCCTGCCTTCATAGGCTTTGTTGGCCTCGCTGATCACCGAAACAACACGGAATTTCGCCAGCCGCGCGACGAATACCATGATAGCATCGTCGGGAACGCTGGCTGCGTCTTGCGCCATCTGTCGGCGCAGCGCGGGATCGAGGAACCGCTCCATGCGCTTGGCCACCGGCCATTTGAAAATCTCGCGCCAAACTCCGGGCAGGCTGTCAAACACGAAGCCCTGTTTGAAGGTCATAAAGACGTCAGGTGTACACGGAATTGTCAGCGCGATGACCTCGCCGCCGCGCTCACGGGCAAAGTCCGAGACGGCAAGCTGACTCTCCGCCTTTTCGGCCGCGTTCTTGGTGCCGCTGACTGCCAGCGCGTTCCAGTTGACCGGGCGCTGACTGGCGAGCGAAAGTTCGGTGATCAGTTCGGGAATCCCCGGTTCGAAATCGACACCCGGCAGAAATTCAAGGCCGGTGCCGGGATGGTCGCGGACCACGCGCGCCAGGGCAATCAACTCCTCGTTGCTCGCCCAGCGCGAAGGCACGGGGTTGCCGTCTCCGTCGTTGTGCGTTGCCGATATCGTCGAGGAAAAGCCGAGCGCGCCTTCAGCGAGCGACTTGCCCAGCAGTTCCTCCATCGCTGAGAGTTCCGCCGCCGTGGCCTTCTCGCCGACTGCCCGTTCGCCCATGACAACGCGGCGGATGGCGGAATGGCCGGCGAAGAAGCCCGCATTGAGACCCACTTTTCCCTCGATCCGGTCGAGATATTCCCCGAACGAATTCCAGTTCCACGGCACTGCCAACTGGAGCGTTTCGAGCGGCATGCCTTCGACCCGCGCGAGCATGGGCGCGAGATAACTCAGCGCGTCGCTGGTCATCGGTGCGATCGAAAAGCCGCAGAACCCGCCCAAAATAGTAGTCACACCATGGAAGCATGAGGGGCTTAGCGCCGGATCCCAGAAGACTTGTGCATCATAATGCGTGTGCACATCGATAAAGCCGGGGCTGACGATCTTGCCGCTTGCGTCGACAGTCTCGCGGGCCTCTTCCGGCACCGCGCCCATTGCAATGATCCGGCCATCGCGGATACCGATATCACCTATGAAACCCGGCTCGCCGGAACCATTGACAATCGTACCCCCAGTGATCTTCAGATCGAGCATCGCAGTGTCCTGTTCATTTCTGATTGCGCAACGGTGCGCTCACGCGGCCACGGGGAAAGGCAATGTCCTGCCTTCGCCATAGTCGCCCCTGATCGTGGTGCGCTGCATTATGCGCTCTTCGCTGATGGGTGCGGGGCTGACGCTGTGAAGCATGCGCCAGTTGTCCCAAAGGATCATTTCGTCCGTCGTCCAGGCATGATGATAGGCCGGACTGTCAAGCACGTGATGTGCGAGCCTGGTCAGCAATTCATGGCCGTCCTCGGGGCCAAGCTCTTCAATGTACTTGGCAAAGAACGGCGAGAGGTTGAGCACCTTGCGCCCGGTTTCCGGCTGGACGAAAACCAGCGGGTGCGAAACGGGCGGGAAGTTCTTCTCCACGCTCTCGATGACCGACTGGGCGGAAGCGGCGGTCTGGAGGATGCGGAGCTTGGCCCGGGTCATGTACTTCATCTGGTCAAACGAGCCGAGCCGATAGACGACATGCAGACCTTCGATTTGCTGCTTGAGGTCATCAGGCAGGCGGTCGTAGGCATCAATCTGATCGATGAAGCCGGTGCGCCCGCCAATCTTGCTTGCCTTCAACGCGCGCAGGATACCGCCGTGGTTGATATGCTGGACGTAAACCAAATCCTTGTGCCAGCCGAGAAAACCGCCGCCGACATCGCCATCGACATCGAGGATCGTGGTGTCCTCGGGCGTTGAAAACAGCGTGATAAGTTCGGGCTTGCCTTCAGTCAGAATTTCCTTGACCGGATGGGTTTCGAGCGGTCCGAATATCCGGCTGAGCGCAAGCTGGAACTCCTCGTTTACCTCGCCATCGCGGAAGACGACCATGCCGTCCTCCACCCAATAGCGGCGCAGCTGATCGCGGACTTCGGGATCGCGAACATGTTCTGAAGTCAGGCCCCTTATGGTCTTTCCAAAGGCCAGTTCGGGTGAAAGCTGCTCGACCGTAAACGACATCGAAATTCTCCCGGGCTTCGAGATTTGAGGCTTATTCGGGGCCCCAGCGATAGGCACACAGCTTGTTGCCATCGAGGTCGCGGAAATAGGCAAAATAGGCGCCCATTTCTTCTCCGCCGCGCAGGCCCGGCGGACCTTCGCAGCTACCTCCCAGTTCAATGGCCTTGGCGTGAAACGCGGCAACCTTGGCGCGGGTATCGAAGGAAAAGCCTACCATGGAGCCATTGCCTACCGAAGCTGCGCCACCATCATGCGGCCCAAGCACGCCGAACAAGCCGCCATCAGGCGCGGAATAAAGCCGTCCGCCAGATGGGTGATCGAACATTGGCGCCATTCCAGCCAATCCGAGCAGTTCATCGTAGAAAGGTTTGGCCTCGTCGAGCCGGTTCGATCCCACAGTTGCATAGTTGAGCATGAAACGTATCTCCTCGCAGTTATAGACTATCGCGCTGGCGAGGCCTGTCTTGATGCGACGCGACAATCGCGGACTTGCGGAATGGTGCCGGCGCGTTTTGCATTCTGACGGTTTGTCATTTAACGTGCCGCCAAGGCAAGGCTTAAAGTGTCATGCCGGCTCGCTGACAGGGAAAGGAGCAACTGTGAAGCTTGCGCCAATTCACATCGTTGACACCGCCAGCGTCGCACCAGCTGATGCGGGACGCTATGCCGAGCTGCTGCGAGAGCAGCTGGGCCCGGTCATGCGCGATGCCGGCGCTCCGATGATAGAATTGCGCACCACCTCCGATGCGCTTGGGGAGGATGTGCTGGTGCAGGTTGTCTGGCGCACCGAAGATCACGCTGCATGGAACCGGGTTCGGCGCAATTTCTTCATGGATCCGCGCTGGCATGCGGCATGGGCGGAAATAGCACCCCTGCGCCGCGGCGGCACGCGGCGTTTCTATTATCCGCTGATCGAAGGAGCCACGCCATGATCCTGCGCCGCTTCGAGATGTATTCGTTCGAGGGGCCAGAATCCTCGGTCGCCGCATTCGCCCGCGCCGCCACGGACTGCGCGCGTTTTATCCCCGAAGTGCTCTACTCCGCGATCGGGCAGATCAGCGGAGCACCGCCGCTGAATTTCGCCTGGGAGCAGGCCTATGCCTCGCCCGAGAGCTATCAGCGCTACATGGAGCATCCCTTTCACGCGGCCTTGCTCGACCGCTATCTGATGATCGACAGCCCGGAGTGCATCCTGACCGGCAATGCGCTGGGCGTCGGGCTCATCGGCTACCGCGCCGATCCAGCCGACTTTTATATGCCACGGGGCGCCCGCCGAGTAATTGCAATGCAGCTGCGCGCAGGAGCCGAAGAGGCTTTTGCCGCTCTGGCCGCGACGCATCTGGGCAGGGACGGGATGCAGGTCTCGGTGTTTCGCGACAACTGGTTTGGTGCGCGCTGGTTCGATGGTGAGACCATTGTCGATCCCAATCCGATGCACACGCATATCTGGGAGCAGGGCTTTGCCAGCCTGGCGGCGGCGAATGCGAATGCCGCCTCGTGGCGCGATGAGGCCCAGCGGCTGACCGACATGATGGTCGAAATGACTTATGAAATCGAACCGGGTTACGGCTACTAGGATCAGGCAGCCATCGCCTTTGCTTCGGTCCAACGCCTTGGCGCGACCAGGAACGTATCGGCCTCGCCGCCGACCACTGCCTCGACATGCAAGGCCCGCCCGGTAACCGGGTCGAGCCAGCTGCGATAAATGACATCCGGCCCCGCGCCCTCGGGCCAGAGCCGCTCGATGAGGCAGGCACAGCCCGATGTCCAATGTTCTGGAGCTTCTGCGAGCCGCGTGCCGCTCTGCTCGGCAAACGCAATCCCACCTTGCTGGACCACGCCCGGATAGAGCGGAAATCTTTCGCCGTCAGACAAGTGACCGCTTGTCAGTTGCATGGGGGGTGGGATAGCCCGCTCAAGCCGGCTCGCACGCAGGCTGTCACGCAGTGCCTGCGTCGCATCACGGTCTCCGCTAATGACTCCAAACGACAGGCGGGCCTCTTCGGCGCCAAAACGCCCAGCGGCCAGGTCTGCTTCGACAGCGTCCGGATCACGATCAAGCGGATCGCCAAATCCGCCGCCTGAAGCGACCCTGATCTCATACCAGTCGTCCGCTCCTACCAGCGCGCCGCTGCACGAAACGTCGAGCATCTCGATGCTGCCATCGGCTCGGTGGATGCGAAACTCGTTGCAGGCGCCCGGTTGGCCGCCAGCAATTCCCTGCAAGGGCAGCCATCGGCGCATGCCAAAAGCCGTGCCATGAATGGCATCCGTGCCATGGGGGCGGAAACTGAACAGGTTGCCCGCGCCCGCCCTGAAGGCACCTGCCCCTCCGGTGCCCTGCCGGGTGGCGCGCTCGATAAACAGCAGCGGGAACCAGCTTTCGAGCACTTCGATATCCGGATAGGATGCCTCCACGGCCGGGCCATAAGTGTTGCGGCCATGATCATTGCCATCGCGCGCCGCTCCTGCCGACCCACCGGCCCATTGACCATCAAGCACGAGGAAGGCGTCATGCCCGCCGCCGGGAAGTTGCCACGACCAAAGCTGTGGCCCTATGGCAGATTCCCATGACGAACCGCCGATAAATTCGCGCTGCGGCGCCTTGGATGAGGCACCGAGCGCCAGCATCAGCGCCTGCATCCCGACCCCTGCGGCATTGAGGGCGACGTGCATATGCGCCGCACTGATCGGCGCTGGCGGCGTGCAATTGACGATGGTGCCCTCAGGGCAAACCAGCCGCACAGGCCCGAATATGCCTTCGTTGAATGGCAGATCGGGCGCAAGGTGGTTGGCGATCATCACCACCAGTTCGGCGGCGATGATATAGGGCTTGGAATTGAAGAAATGCGGGCATTGCGGAGATGCGCCGGTGAAATCGAATGTCAGACTTTCACCCTCGACCGTCAACGTGCAGGGTATCTTGTAGAACTGCTCGCCGTATTCGGTCCATGACGTTGCGCGATATGTGCCGTCTTCCAGCACCGATATGCGATTTCGAAACTCTTTCTCGGTGAGCTCACGGATGACTTCCAGGCTGCGCACGAAAGTTTCGACCCCGGTCTGAACCGCAACCTCATGAGTCCGCATGGCCGCAAGATGGGCGCCCGCGACCAGCCCGCGCAGGTCCATTTCGACGAGCTCTGCCACGCGCACATTTGTGGCCAGCAGATCCCAGACTTCGCTGACTTCGACGCCTTCGCGAAACAGCCGCACCGGCGGAACGCGGAAGGCTTCCTGAAAACATTCAGTTGCATCAGGCGCAAATGAGCCGACCACCATGCCGCCCATGTCCATCAGGTGCGCCGAAACCACCGACCAGGCAATCAGCCGGCCTTCGGCAAAGATCGGCTGCTGCACCATGACGTCCTGCGGATGAAGGCCGCCGCCGTTGTGCGGATCGTTCGACAGGAAGACATCGCCAAGCCGAATGGTATCGGCGTGACGGGCGATCGTCGAGCGGACCGCATGACAGGCGGCGCCATAGTGGAAGATCACCGCGCCCGACCCGTGCACCAGATTGCCAGCGGAATCGAGCAGCGTCACCGAATAGTCCTTGGACTCGGTCACTGCCGGGGAGACCGCCGTCTGTTCCACCGCCCGGCAAGCCTGCTCACCAATCGTTTCGAGTCGCGAGCGCAGGACTTCGAGGTCGATCGGATCGAAGTGGTTTGGCCTCATGGGGTGGCTTCCTTATGCTCTTGCGATGTCTGCGCGCGCACCATCACCAGTGTCCCCAGCGGATCAATAGTCGCGCACATTCCTTCTGGCACCCAGATCGTCGTGTCGGGCGCATCGACCAGCGCCGGCCCGCTCAGGGCATGTCCGGACAGCAAAGTCTCGCGATCATAGACGGCAATGTCGCGCAGACCGCCTTCGCCGCGTTCGAGACGGACCGGGCGGCGGCGGGCCAGCGGCGCGGGCGTGCCGGAAGCGACGAATCCAGCGTTGGACGCGGCTGGGCGAGCTTGCTCGGTTTTGCCAATCCCAATTGCGCGGATCGCCACCAGTTCGATCGGCGCGCCCAGAACGAGTGCACCATGGCCATATCGCCGCGCATATTCACTGCGGAAGCCTTCCAGCAATTCCGCCTGCGCCACTTCATCAAAGCTGCCTTGCGCGAGCGGCCGGGCAATCTCGGAAATCTGACGGCCAAAGCGCAGGTCGGCCTCGAAGATCACTGACCGGTCGGCCTCGGCGACACCGTCTGTGGCCAAATCGGCAAGCAGTTCCTTACGTAGATCAGCCATTAGGGCTTCTATCCGTCTCGCATCAATCGGAAAACTGGAGAGAATTGACGAAATGCGTTCGCGCCGGATGTCGGTTGTCGCCGCGCCGAGCGCTGAGAGCACAGAGGCAAGCTCGGGCACCAGAACCTTGGGTGCGCCAACAGTTATCGCGATATCGGGCGTGAACAGCGAGCCTGAACCGCCGAAGCTGATTATCGGCAGTTCGCGCAAGTCCAGCCCCAGCGCGCCGGTGCGCCCGCGCGTCGCGCGCACCATGTCGGCAAGCGCCAGTCGGCGAATGCCCCAGGCTGTGGTTTCAGCATCCATGCCGAGTTTCGCGCCAAGCCTGGCGCAAGCTTCCTGTGCTGCCGCTGGATCGAGCCGGAATGTGCCACCGAGAAAACGCTCGGGATCGATGTAGCCCAACACAACAAGCGCATCGGTCAGGGTAGCCTCGGTACCGCCTCGTCCATAGCAGGCAGGGCCCGGACGTGAGCCGGCCGAGCGCGGCCCGACCCGCAACAAGCCGCGCGCGTCGATCCAGCCGATAGACCCGCCGCCCGATCCGATTGATTCGACGTCGACCATCGACAGCGCGGTCCACATGCCCATGACGTTCCCGCGCGTCCTGCGGGCCGGCTCGCCGTTCATAACAACCGACACATCGAACGATGTTCCGCCAAGGTCACAGGTCACGACATCGCTCAATCCGGCGGCCTTCGCCGTCGCGACACAGGCGGCGACGCCGGCCGTTGGACCCGAGGCAGCAAGGCCAAGCGGCCGTCGGCGCGCTTCGGCCATGCTGATTGATCCGCCGCCCGAATGGACCAGCAACATGGGCACCTGCAGTCCCATTGCGGCCAGCTCCGCAGCGAGGGCATCAAGCCCGCCAAGTGAGCCCGAGACATAAGCATTGAGCAGCGCAAAAGACGTGCGTTCATACTCGCGCGCCGCCGGATGCAGCGACCCTGCGGCCAGCACAGCAAGGTCGGGAAACAAGCGCCGGGCAATATCGGCGACCATTTCTTCGTGCGAATGATTGTGAAAACCCCACAGGAACGAGACCACCAACGCCTCGATTTCGCGTTGCTCGACCAACAGGCGGATCGCCGCTTCCGCCTGAATCAGATCGAGCGGTTCGATGATCTCACCATTGCGGTCGATCCGCTCGCTGACGCCGACGATTGCCGCCGGATCGAGCAGCGAGGGCGGCGTGACCAGCCAGCCTTCCTGATCGACGGCGCGTTCGCCGCGCGCCAGCGGAATCATCTGCTCGAAGCCCTTGGTGGTGATCAACCCCACCCGCCGTCCAGTGCGCGAGGCGAGAACATTTGTGACGACGGTCGTCCCCAGCCCAAAGCGCGCCACCTTGGGCAAACAGGCCTCCAGCGGTTCGCCGCGCCGCTCCGAAGCCAGCCGCGCCGCGTTAATCACTCCCTCGCCGATTGCCCCCGGGGTAGTCGGCGACTTGGCGCGCCATACCCGGTCGCCCTCGGTCAGCACGCAGTCCGTAAACGTGCCCCCCACATCGATGCCGAAGCACAGGCTGCCGGTGTCTCGCTGCGCTGCGTCAGGCATGCCACACCAGCCGAAGCTCCGACATTCCGACCACCGGCCCTGAGTAGGTTACCGGCTGGCTTTCGGGATCGATTGCAAAATCGGGAATGCGCTTCAGCCACTCCTCGAGAAACACAGCGAGTTCCATCCGCGCCAGATGCTCGCCGATGCATTTGTGTTCGGCATTCCCAAAGCTGTCATGAACCGCGTTCTGGCGGCTGAAATCGATGGCGAGGGGATCGGGATAGGCCCGCTCATCGATCCCGGCGAGCGGATCGATCACCAGCAGCATGTCGTCCTGCCGCATGGTAACGCCTTTGCGCGTCACCTCCTGCCGGATAAGCCGACCAGTCATGGTCAGACCATGCCGCCGAATGAATTCCTCGACCGCGCCAGGAATCAGCGCAGGGCATTCGATCAACTGCCTGCGTGCTTTTGGATGGCCCGCCAGATACCGCGCTGTGAACGAGAAGAGATTAGACAGCGTATCGAGCCCGCCGATGAAACTGACAATCGCCATGCCCAACACTTCGCCCTCGTGGCCAAAGCGCGGGTTCTTGCGCCATGCGACGATGCGGCTGAGCAGATCCTCGCCCGGATTGCGCTCGCGGGCATCAAGCTCTTCGGCAAGGAAGGCCGCGACCTTTTCGGCGTTACTGTCTTTGGCATCCTGCTCCTTGGCGCTGGTGTAACCGACCGCCCACTGGACGAATTCGTCGCGCCGCCCGGCATCGAGCCCCATAATCTCGAGGAATACGATTACCGGCATGACCCGGGCAAATTCGCTGACAAATTCGCAGGACCCGCGCTGTGCCAGATCGCCGATCAATTGTGCCGCGACCCCGCGCGCATGAATTTCGAGGCTGCGCACGGCCTTGGGGGTGAAGGCCGGGTTAAGCACCGCGCGAAAGCGGGCGTGATAGGGTGGATCAACTGTCACCGGCGGCATGAGCACGTTCATCGCGCCGCGCGGAATGCCGAATTCCTGATGCGAAAAGACCTCATGCCGCTCGCGAACCCAGCGCACATCTTCCGACCGGGTGACGATCCAGTGACCACCGTTGCGGGGCGTCCACAGAATATCCGGCAGATCGTGGAGCGGTTTGAGCGCCAGATAGATGTCTGCGCCATCGAAGTCTTTGGGATGCAGGTAGTCGAAATCTACAATATGAGCCTGAGCAAGATCGGGCGGAGCGGGGTTGGCGGCCGGGAAAGCCTGTGGGGCAAGGCTGGCTTTGGGCATTGCTGGCTGCTTCTCTCTCAATGCATCCTTGTTATCCCCGTTTCAGCCTGCCGCAATGATCGAGCGCGCCATCTGGTATTGATGTCGCATAGCATCATGCATGTTGGCGTGGTTCGTGAAATACAGGCCTCAGGTTGAAACTGGAAGGGCAAGGCAAATGGGCATTTGCGATGGCCGGGTCGTCATAGTTACAGGTGCCGGACGCGGCCTTGGCCGCGAATATGCGCTGGCCTTTGCCGCGCAGGGCGCCAGCGTGGTGGTCAACGATCTTGGCGGGATGCTGGATGGGAGCGGCCGGGACAATTCGGTTGCTCAGGGCGTGGTCGACGAGATCGTGGCAGGCGGCGGTCGGGCGGCCCCGAACGGCGACGACGTCGCCGATTGGGACGGCGCGGCGCGGCTGGTGCAGTCAGCCATCGACAGCTTTGGCGCGCTGCATGCCGTGGTCAACAATGCCGGCATCCTGCAAATGGTCCCCTTTATCGAGGAAAGCGCGGAAAACTGGGACCAGACCATGCGCGTTCATTTGCGGGGGCATTTCTGCGTCGCGCGGCATGCGGTCGATCATTGGCGCGGGGAGCATGCTGCCGGACGCCCGGTCGCGGCGCGCATCGTCAATATCTCGAGCGGGGCCGGCCTGCATGGCGCGGCGAACCAGGCTCCCTATGCGGCGGCGAAGGCCGGCATCGCCGCACTGACCATCACCCAGGCCGCCGAACTCGCTCGGTTTGGCATCACCGCCAACGCCATTGCACCAACAGCGCGAACCCGCATGACCACCGAATTCTGGCCGCAAGAGACGGCAATGCCCAACAGCGGCTTCGACGCGATGGATCCGGCGACTGTCGCTCCCATGGTGGCCTGGCTCGGATCCGAGGCATCCGGCGATGTGACCGGCTGCGTGTTCGAAGTCGGCGGCGGGATGATTGCCCTTGAGGAGGGCTGGCACATGGGCCCGATGATCGATCGCCAGCGCAAGTGGGAGCCGGAAGAAATCGGCCCTGCGGTTGCAGGCCTGCTCGCTCGGCGCCGCCCCCCCGCCCCGGTATGGAACACCTGAGCGGTCAGCTTGCCAAAGCCGCCTCCCTGCGGAGCGGCCTCAGCGCAACGGGAATTGCTCCCATCCGCGGGATACCGCTGTAGCGGTCGAAGCCATCGTCGAGCGCGGTCAGCCGATTGACGTTGGCACCGTGTCTTCGCGGGTCCTCCTTTTCGTCGGGGTGCAGCCCGAAGCCATGAGCAATCGCGACCACGCCCCGCCGCAAGTCGCTGTCAGCGTCGACCACCACTTCGATGGCGCCATGGCGCGAGCGCAGTTCGGCCAGATCGCCTGGGACAAGACCGAGCGCACCAAGATCGGAAGGGTGGAGAAATGCTGGATTGGTCCGGATGCGCAGCCGCTCCGCATCGACGCGCAGACTGCCGTTGGTCGCATTCTGCATCCGCTTCGGGACCATTAGCAGCGGAAACTCACCGCTCGCGGCATGGTTTGCATCCACTTCTTCCCCGGCCAGCTCGGCCAGTTCGGTCAGCATGTCCGGGCTGGCCAGATCGAGCCGGTCGCCGCAGTCAGGGTCACGCGGGCCGATGCGCACCCGCGCCTCGTCAAACACATGGCCATTGGGATAGAGCGCCAGCCGCTCAAGCGGAACCGCCGAGCCGGAGGCGATGAAGGCATGGATATCTTCGGTCGAAGGCTCGTTGACCATATCGACGGGGGCAAGCTCGGAGGCGAACATGCTGCCGCAATCGAGCTGGAGGCCCATGTGCCGGGCTATCCGGTAATAGAGCCGCCACGCATCGATCACGTCGGAACCAGCTGGCGGATCAACCAGCGCCGGCTGGGCCGAGCCAAAGGGGTCCGAATAGCCATAGCCCTGATGAAAAACGCTGTTGAGCTCCACCAGGAACGAAAGCACCGGGATTTCGAAGGCAATCTTCGAGGCAATCACATAATCGGCGCTGAGCGCGGTCGGCGACATTTCCACATCGTGGGTGACCATCAGGTCTAGCGAGCGGAATGCCTGATGCGTGCGGGCCTCGTCAGGCATGGTCCGCATCGCGCCGGCGTGCATGAACAGTGCGCGGATCTGGCCTTCGCCGGGAGTCAGAATCTCGTCGACCAGGGCAGCAGCTGGCATGCCCGCAACTGATTGTTCCAGCCCGCGAACGCGCATCTTCTCGCCAAATCCGGTGGCGGGAAAAGGCGCGCGAGGCTGCGCGCGCGGGCTCGCCGGCGGCAGCAACACTGGCGAGAACATCATTTCGTCGCCTTCTTCGGCCCAGAACCCGCGCAGGGTTTGCAGACAGTTGTAGAGATAGGTTGTCAGCACACCCCGGCCAGTCATCGAAACGCCCGTCCCAGTGCCAAAATTGCCGCGCCGTGCCTTTGCAATGACATCGGCAGCCGCTCGCAATTCAGCCTCGGGCACTCCCGCGCGCGCCGCGACATAGCCGGGGGTGAACGGCGCCACTGCCCGCGTGAGTTCGGCAAGACCAGCAGCGTTGCGGTCGACGAAATCGCGGTCAACCGCGCCCATGGCAATGACAAGATGGACCAGCCCGGCAGCAATCACGGCATCCTGGCCCGGTATCGGCTGGAGGTGGACGTCTGCCCGTCGCGCCGTCTCGCTGCGGCGGGGATCGATCACAATCAGCTTTGTCCCGCGGCGCACCAGTTCCTTCAGACGCATGCCCGGATTCTGTCCGAAATACTGCTTGGAAATGACCGGATTGCCGCCGACGATCAGCATTACATCGAGCGTTTCGGGCCGCATCCGTCCGCCGTCCCACGCCCCGTGCAACGCTTCGGCGATCTTGGTGTTAGGCTGATCGAGCGTCGCCATGCTGAAAAACATCGGCGAGCCGATTGCGCGCAACAGCGACATCATTACCGGCGCGGTCGCCACTTGCTCGACGCCCGGATTGCCAAGAAACCCGGCCACCGCGCGCGGTCCGTGCCGGTCAATGATCTCGCTCAGGCGCACTGCGATTTCCGCGATCGCCATATCGGTGGAGATGGGCTCATAGCTGCCGTCAGGCTGTCGCTTCATGCTGGTGAGCAAACGCTCAGAATTGTTGTGCAGCGCAGGCAGCGCGCGTCCCTTGGGGCAGGTATAGCCGTCATAGAGCGGCGCATCCCGGTTGCCTTCGACCCGCACCACCCGGCCACGATCGAGCGTGACGACGACCGGGCAATAGGCAGAGCAAATCCTGCAGGTCGAGGGCTTGACCTCGCTCACGCGAGCTTCCGCCCCAGACCATAATCCCCGCCCAGCGTAGTCCGCTCGACGATACGCACTTCGTCGAAAGGCGCGGGCGTCACACGGTGCAGCATGCGCCAGTTGTCCCACAGCACCATCTCGTCGGGCTGCCACCTGTGGTAGTAGGCAGGGCTGTCCCACAGGTGGTTCGCGAGCATGGTCAGCAGTTCATCGCCCTCGGCATTTTGCATACCGAGGATGTACTGGGCAAAGCGCGGCGAGAGGTTGAGTGCCTTGCGGCCAGTGGCGGGCTGAGTGAACACCAGCGGGTGCACGACGGCGGGCCAGTCACTCTCGGCACGGGCATACATCGAACGGTTTGCCGGGCCGGTCTTTACATAGACCACCTTTTCACGGGCACACCAGGGCGAAGACTCCACAGGACCAAATTTGTAAACAACCTCAAGGTCTTCAATTTGATTCTTGATCTCATTCGGAAGGCGATCATAGGCATCGATCTGATCGACGTAGCCAGTCTCGCCGCCCCTGCTTGTGATCTTTGTCGCATGCAGGATGCCGCCGTGGTTGATTTTCTCGGTGAAGATGATGTCCTTGTGCCATGGCAGCCAGCCGCAGCCGGGCACGCCATCGACCTCGATCAGGTCTTCGTCGTCGCCCTGGGGATTGGAAACAAGCCGGATCAGCTTTTCGTGCTCTGGATGGCGGATTTCGCGCACCGGATGCACAATTGTTTCGGCAAAGCATTCGCTCAGGGCGACCTGATAGGCAGGAGTCACCTTGCTACCGCGAAAAATGAGGAGTCCATCGACAATCCAGCGCTCGCGAAGGCGATTGCGCGTTTCCTCGTCTGTCAGATCCTCGGGCGTCAAGCCGGTGACCAGGCAGCCGAAATTCAGATCACTCGACAGTCTTTCAATGGTGAAAGTCATGTTCCGCTCCATCTGCCGGGCAGAAGCCACCCTTTGCCCCATGCTAGGCAGCGATTCGGAGCGTGTATTGACTGTTCACGCCATGGCGCCGTCACAACCTGTCGCACAGGGTCAAGCCAGCCAGCATCGCTCTGGCATTATCCCGAATATCGTGCCCCCAAACCTTGCGAGTTGCGCCATGTCCAGCATTCACCTTGTCGATCCTGAACTGCTTCCCGTGCTGGACGTTGCTCCCGACATGGGCGTGTCAGCAGAAAAACTCCCCGGAGCGCGCGCGGCTATCGCCGCGATGACGCAGATGGGGCTGGAACAGGCGGACCCGCGAGTGATCACGAGCGAGCATGTCGCGCCCGGTCATGGCAGCGGGCCCGACGTGCGCGTGGTGCTCTACAAGCCGGACGACCTGCCAATCGGCGCCCCGGTGGTGCTTCAGGTCCATGGCGGCGGTTACCTGTTCGGCACGGCGGAGCTTGGTGATCCCCGCAACCGGGCGATGGCAAGGACGGTCGGCTGCGCGGTCGCCTCGGTCGAATACCGCCTCGCGCCAGAAACCACCTTCCCAGGCGGGCTCGACGATTGCTACGCCGCGCTGGTCTGGCTGCATGGTCAGGCGGCTTCGCTCGGGCTTGATCCGGATCGAATCGCGATTCGCGGCGAGAGCGCCGGCGGCGGACTGGCGGCGGCGCTCGCAGTCATGACACGCGATCTCGGCGGGCCGGCGGTCTGTTTTCAGCTGCTGGTCTATCCGATGCTTGACGACCGGACAGTCGATGCACCACCCAACCCGCACAGCGGCGAATTCATTTGGGATCGCGCCTCAAACCGCTTCGCATGGGATAGCTGGCTTGGCATGCCCGCGGGCGCTGACAGGGTCCCCGCGCTTGGGGCTCCCGCGCGGACTGCGGATCTTGCCGGACTGCCGCCGACCTGCATTACCACGGCTGCGCTTGATCTGTTTGTCGATGAAAACCTTGCCTACGCCGCCCGCCTGATCCGCGCCGGCGTGCCGACCGAACTCTACGTCGCCCCCGGTGCGTTTCATGGATTTGACGCCATGGTGCCCCAAGCTGCGGTTTCACAACGCTTCACCGCATGCGGAGATGAGGCCTTGAAACGCGCATTTTCGGCGATCAAGAGCCAGGCCGACAGGACTATGCGACAAACTTCGTGATGAATCGTCAATTATCAGTAGATTTGCTTCCGAACCAAGCTAGAATGGGTGTTGGGAGCCATGACGCGGATTGTTGAATCCGGTGGGCATCCCGGTGTGAGGATGCGAGGATGCCGGCATGAACTATATTGCTTGCAACCAATACCGGCCCTTTGAACCGATGTGTGCGGATGGCCCCAGCCATGTCACGCTGGCCAAGCTTCTGTCTGGCTATCGTGAACTCGTCGAGGATCTGGGCGGAAATCCGGAGTCGCTGCTGAACGGAGTTGGCCTGACAAGCCGCGACCTCGAGGATCCGTTCGCGCTGATCCCGGTCCGGGCCATCGGTCAGCTGCTCGAGAATTCCTCAGCCCTGCTTGGTTGTCCGGATTTTGGCATGCGGATTGCCGAAAGGCAGACGCTCGAAGGCATCATGCAGCCCCTCGACCGGCTCTGCCGCACCGCGCCGACAGTGCGCGATGCGTTGCAATGCTGCAGTCGGCACATGGCGGCTTACAATTCCGGACTGGTCATGGATGTCGACGCACAAGGCCTCGGCGACGATGACTTCGATACCGACGAACTTTGCAGTGTGCAGCACCACGGGCTCCACATGGTTGATTTCAAGCTGCTAAATGGCCTTTCGCTGTTCCCGCAATTCATGGAACAATTGCTGTTGATGACACACAAATGCATCGTTGATCTCTCGGCAGGCTTTGCAAAATCGCGGATGATCTGGTTTTCGCACCTCGCGATTAGCCCGCCAGTGGCCTATGCGCGGCGGTTCAACAGCGTCATCCGGTTCGGACAGGAATATGACGCGATCCTGTTCAGTGAAAGCGACCTCGATACGACGATAGCCGGGTCAAACCAGGATATGTTCGCGGCGGAAGCTCATCTGGCATCACGGCTGTTTCCCGTGCGCGAAAAAGAAATCGATGCTCAGGTCAGGCAGGCGGTATTTCAGGCGCTCACCCGCTCAGAGGAATGCAACCGGCAGTTCATTGCCCGCCGGCTTGGCTTTCAGGAGCGCACTTTGAACCGCCACCTGCACAAGAAGGGCACCAGTTTCGAGGCTATCCGCGACGAAGTGCGACGCAATCTCGCCTACCGCTACCTGGCCCGCGCGGATCTGACGCTCAGCGACATTGCCGGGCGGCTTGGCTACTCGGAACTCGCGGTCCTGTCGCGTTGCTGCCAGCGCTGGTTCGGCTCATCGCCGCGGCAACTGCGCCAGAGCCTCGTCGCAGCCCGGCTGAATGCAGATACCGGCGGCAAGTTGCGGCCCGCGAAGTCAGCCAGGCCGCCGCATGACAGATTGCCTGAATTGAAGCCCCGCTGGCCGAGCGGGGCCGAGTTTGGCGCGCGTCAGCCGATATCGATGTTGTAAACCTTCGCGGCGTTCCCGCTGAACACCTTGAAGCGCTCCTCTACTGTCATCTCTGCAATAACATCGGCCATGTGTTCCATGGCCTGGGGATAGAGGCAGGCCGGGTGCGGATAGTCGGTCTCGAACATGATGTTGTCCACCCCCACCTGGCGCAGGGTGTCGAGGAAATTGCGCTTCTCGAAAAACGTGCAGGCATAGATCTGACGGCGAAAGACCTCGCTGGGGCTGACGGCGAATTCAACCGCAGCCTCGTTGCTCATGTATTCCAGGCCCTCCAGCAGATAGGGAATCCAGCCCGCGCCGCTTTCCACCGAAACGATCTTGAGCGTTGGATGGCGCTCAAGAAAGCGCGACATCAGGATATTGCCCATCACCCGCAGATTAGTGACGAAAAGCATCAGTCCGCCCATCGCCAGCTTCTGGTTAGGAGACATTTCGGGCCAGGACGAACTGAAATACCACGAAGTCGACGTGTCCGAAGCCCCGATGTGAAAATTGACCGGCAGGCCATTGGCAACACACATTTCCCACAGCGGATCCCAGTGCTTTTCACCTAACGAGGGAACGCCGTGATCCTGCGGATCTGAATTGATGTTGATCCCTTTCAGGCCCATTTTCATGCAGCGTTCGGTTTCAGCAACCGATTGCTCGATGTCCCACCACGGCAGCAGCGCCATCGGAAAGATGCGCTGACCCGATTCCTGTTGCATTTCGGCCATGGCATCGTTGAAGATGCGGATGCTTTCGAGCCGGAGCGAGGCATCGACTTCCATGCCCCGCTGGCCGCCGAACCCGAGAATGTTGGGGTAGGCAACCTGCGCATAGATGCCCTGCTCATCCATCAGTCGCACGCGCGCGTGCACATCATGCGCCGCCTCATGGACGTCGCCGACATCCTTGTCGAAGAACTCCAGCCCTCGCGATTTGGTGCCGTCCTTCATCACCGCGCAACTGGCGCTCGCGGTAAACAGGAAGCTGTTCTCGCCAATCACCCAGCGGCGCTCGGCCCCCTCGCCGACAACCCGCGGCACCTTGTCCTTGAGCTTCGCCGGGGCACGAGCAGTCCACAGGTCGTGCCATTCGCTGACATGGGTATCGACATCGATTACCTTGATACCCTGGAGCAGTTCGCGCGCAGTTGGCTTGTCTTTGCGAAGCGGGATGACGGTGGACATTGTCTCTCTCCAGTTCAGTTGGTTTTTTGTAAGTTCTTCAGTGCAGGCGGGAATGCCCACCGCGCACCAGCCGCCCCGGCAATGCTCCGGTATGCTCGCCAGCGCGGCGCGTCACGGTTCCGGCAACGATGGTCGCGTCATAGCCTCTGGCGCGCTGGCCGATCCGTTTCGCGCCGCCGGGAAGATCGGCAATGGCTTCCGGACGGAACAGGCCGATATTGTCGATATCGATGATATTGAAGTCCGCACGCATTCCCTTGGCGATATGACCGCGATCGCCCAGCCCGACAGTGGCTGCAGTCCGCGCCGTCAGCGCATGCACCACCCGTTCAAGCGACATCATCCCCTCGCCGCCCTCGCCGTCGCCCCGGCTTGCCCAACGCTGGAGCATATGAGTAGTCAGGCTGGCATCGCAAAGCAGCCCGCAATGCGCGCCGCCATCGCCCAGACCCAGCACGCTGGCCGGATGAGCCAGCATTTGCCGGATCGCCGCCATGCTGTTGCCGGCATAGTTCGCAGCCGGAATGTAGATGACGCCGCCCGGCTCGATGAGGATATCATAAAGCAGCTCAACCGGCGGGATGCCCGCGGCGGCAGCGCGCGCGGCGATGCTTTGGTTCAGAGCCGGCTCATAGTCCGGCACTTCGCCAAGCTCGTAGAGCATTGAGAAATTGCGGCTCATGCCGAAGGTTTCAGCATCCATGGTGGCTTCGAATTCCGCCAGAATCAGGCTTCGCCGCGCCGGGTCCACCATCGCCGCCCGCCGTGCGGCAGGATCAAGCTGCGCGACTTCGCGGTAGCCCTCGCACAGCAGGAAGGGGTTGCGGCTGAGATCGAGCCCCATCATCACCCCGACTGGCCGCCCGCAAACCTGCACGCGAATATCCTCGCCCTCGCCGCGCGCCCGCTCGACTCGGTCGAGCACTTGACGCCAGCGATCAGGGACATTCGCAAACTGCAATAGCGATAGTGACAGCGGCCGGCCTGATTCGCGCACCATCCTGCGCACGATCGCGAATTCACCGTCGATATCGTCAAAGTCGGAGATGAATTGCAGCACTCCCGTGCCGTCCTGCGTCAAACCGCGCGCAATTCCCGCCAATTCGTCCGACGCCGCAGCATAGCTCGGGGTGATCGTACCATCACTGGCCCTGTGGTTAAGGCTGCGCGAGGTTGAAAAGCCTAACGCCCCGGCGCTGACCGCTTCGCGCACGATTGCCTGCATCGCAACGATATCCGCTTGCGTGGCGGGCTCACGGCCCAGCGCCCGCTCGCCCATGACAAATACGCGCAATGGCGCATGCGGGATCTGGGTGGCAACATCGAGGTCGAAGGCGCGACGCTCCAATACGTCGAGATATTCGGGAAAACTTTGCCAGTTCCACGGCAGACCAGCCGCCATCACGGGCTCGGGAATATCTTCCACGCCTTCCATCAGCCTGACAAGACCCGCTCGGTCAGCCTCGCGGCACGGGGCAAAACCGACGCCGCAATTGCCGGTCACCACAGTGGTCACACCGTGCTGCGAACTCGGCTCCAGCTTGTTGGTCCAGGTTGCATGGCCATCGTAATGGGTGTGAATATCGACAAAGCCAGGGGTGACAATGCGATCAGTGGCATCAATCTCCTCGGCGCCGCTCCCGGCAAAGCTGCCGACTGCCGCAATGCGCCCGTCACACACCGCGATATCACCCGAAAACCGGGCATCGCCGCTACCATCGACGACTGTACCATTGCGGATAACCAGATCGAATGCGCTGGCGGCCAAGGCTCATCTCCCGAGAAGCGCATTGCGCCCGCACTGGCGGGCCGCACTGCACCGGATGGCAGATTGCAGGATAATCTGACGAATAGTCAAATACAAAATTGCCAAGATTAACCGAGGCCGGCTCGGCTTACCCGAGGCTCATAAGCCAAGAATGCGCCCAGTCCCCGCGCTGCCGGCGGGGCTGCGCCCCAGTGATGCGGCTAGCGCGACCACTTCGCCGAGCAACTCGCGGTTCGTCGGCGTTCGGTCCCCGGCATAGTCTTCCAAACCAAGCCTGATGTGGCCGCCGCGTTCCAGCGCCAGCTTTGCCATGCCCGACTCGATCAGGCAGCCGCCGATTACCGCCGCCGCCCACGGCAGGCCGCTGTCGCCGATGATCTCCAGATAGGCCTCAAGTGCGCTTGCACTCGGCTCCAGGCCGAAACCGACACATTCCTCGCCGTCGAAGTAGTTGCGCCCGCCGAAGAAATACAACTTCACGAAACTGCCTTTGGGCATCTTGCCGGCGCGATGGAAGGCAACCGCTGCGCGCAGAAAACCCGGTTCGTAGATGCCCATCGAAGCGCCCATGCCCAGTTTGCAGAGGTTTTCGAGCACCATCGCGATGTTCTCGTAACTGTTGGAATAGCTCATCATGTTCGCCGTGGTGGCACTGCCGCCGGACAGCGCCATGTTCATGCTGCCCGGATCAAGCGGTGCCAGGCGTGCGCCATAGCGGCTGTGGCAGGCGGCGAAATGCGAGATGCGTCCCGCGATATCGGCACTGGCCGCCATGGTCGGACACAAGATTGCATCGGGGTGACTGGCGAGGATGCCAGACCAGCCCTGGCCATATTCATCGGCTGCAGCTTCGCCTTCGAGATAGGGATCGTCGATGTGGTTGTGAATCATGCCTGCGCCGCCCGCCAGACAGTCGATGGCGACTGATGCAATTTCCTGCGGCGAGCGCGGCACCCCGGGATTGCGCGCCTTGCGGGTTTCGCCGTTGATGGCGACTTCGAAAATGACTTCCGACATGCACCTTCCCCAAAAATTGACGATTAAACAATTTTCTTGGCACTCACCCCTAATGCACGTAATCTGACCCTGCAATCCATTCCGCTGCGCAATGCTGTAAGCCGCCGGAGGCTCGTAATGATTCAAGGCATTGATCACGTCGCCATCACTGTCGCCGATCTGGATGCGGCTTGCGCATTCTATGGGCGGGTTCTGGGTGCCGTGGTCGAGGAAGAATACCAGATCGGCGGCCGCATCGCGGTCAAGCGCGTTGCCTTCGGGCAGGCCATTCTCAATGTTCATCAGGCCGGCAACGGTATCGATCTGGTCGCCCGTCAGCCACTGCCAGGCAGCACCGACATCTGCTTCCGCTGGAACGGCGGGGTCGATGCGGCAAAGGCCATGCTCGAAGGGCAAGGTGTAGCGGTGATCGAAGGGCCGGTGGAGCGGACCTCTGCAGACGGCTTGCCTGCCAGTTCGGTTTATTTCCGCGACCTTGACGGGAACCTCGTCGAACTGCTCGCGACTTGAACGGTGCGCCAGCCCGGCGTTGTCCCGCAAGGTCAAGACAGCGCGGGGAAGTTCCCGGAGGATACTGTAGGCTCAATTGAACGGCGCGGCGTAACAACGGCGGCATAAGAGAGGACAGATTTTGCGATGACCGGCATGACAATGAACGACATGGTTCTGCTCAGTGTCGATGACCACGCGATCGAGCCACCTGACATGTTTATCGGACGCATGCCCGCGCGATTCAAGGATGATGCGCCGCGCGTTGCCAAATTCGCCAATGGCGACGAGCGCTGGATTGTCGAGGGCAAGCCCTGGGCGGGCGTTGGCCCGGCCGCCGTCGCCGGACGCAAACGCGAGGAACTCGGCGATGAGCCCACCCGCTATGGTGACGTGCGCCTCGGCTGCTGGGATATTGACGCCCGGATCGACGACATGAATGCCAACGGCACACTGCTTTCCGCAAACTTCCCCTCGCTCCCCGGCTTTTCCGGCGAGAAGCTGGTCCAGGGCAAAGACAAGGACCTGATGGGCGCGCTGATCCGCGCCTATAACGATTGGCACATCGAGGATTGGGTTGGGCCCTATCCTGAGCGGCTCATCGCACTCGCCTTGTTGCCGCTCTGGGACGTCGACCTGGCAGTCGCCGAACTCAGGCGCGTCCACGAGGCCGGTGTGACAGTCGTCTCCTTCCCGGCCAATCCCACTGCATTCGGGCAGCCCTCGATCCATTGGGGGCACTGGGACCCGCTATTCAGGGAAATCACCGAACGCAACATGACCGTTGCGATCCACATCGGCACGTCTGGAGGCCTGTTGCCTACTCCGTCGATGGAATCGCCGGCAGACGTCGGCATCACAATGCTCAACATCAACATCGCCGAAGCGGTGTCTGACTTGCTGTTCTCACCACTGCTGCTGAAATTCCCCACGCTCAAAGTGATGATGTCAGAAGGCTGCATGGGGTGGGTGCCGTTCCTGCGCGAACGCGCTGATGCCGAATATCGCAATCACCGCTATTGGACCAAGGCTGATCTCGGCGATCTACTGCCCTCGGATCTGCTCGCGCGGCATTTTCTGTTTTGCTTCCATGAGGACGATTTCGGCCTTTCGGTTCGCCACCAGATCGGCATCGACCAGATCGCCTGGGAGTGCGATTTTCCGCATGCTGACAGCACTTGGCCAAGGTCGCCCGAACTGCTGTGGGACAGCATCAAGACCTTTCCGGTGGACGAGATCGAAAAGATTACCTGGCGCAACGCCGCCCGTTTCCTCAACATCGATCCTTTCGCAAAGATCGCGCGCAGCGATGCGACCGTAGGCGCACTGAGGGCCAAGGCCGCGCATGTCGACGTGTCGCCGATGTCGGGTGGCGGGCTCAAGCCGGTCAGTTCCGGTTCGGTGCTCAGCACGGCGGACATCTACGCAATGTTTCAGCAGGGCGATGCACGACTTGGCGAGCCCATAGGTTTCCTTGCGTGAAGCTTGAACGCGAAAAAGTTTTAGAAAGGTAGGGCCATGGCCGAATTTGATCTCGTTATCCGGGGCGGCACCAACGTCGATGGCAGCGGCGGCCCCCGCTTTACCGGCGATGTCGCAGTCAACGACGGCTGGATTGTTGCAGTCGGGAATGTCGAAGGGCGCGGACAGGAAGAAATTGACGCAAAGGGCCTGCTTGTCACGCCCGGTTTTGTCGACATTCATACGCATTATGATGGCCAGTCGATCTGGTCCGACCGGCTGAACCCCTCGTCCGATCACGGGGTTACCACGGTCATGATGGGCAATTGCGGCATCGGTTTTGCGCCATGTCGCCCATCTGACCGGCAGGAACTGATCGAAATGATGGAGGGCGTCGAGGACATTCCGGGCGCCGTCACCTCCGAGGGCCTGCCCTGGGATTGGGAGACTTTCCCGGATTTCATGGACGCACTGGATCGTCGCGCACGCGATATCGATGTCGGCGTGCTAGTTCCGCACTCGCCGATCCGGGTCTACGTCATGGGCAAGCGCGGTATCGAACGGGAGCCGGCAACCGCGGAAGATCGCGCCGCCATGTGCCAGTTGCTGCGAGAGGGGCTCGATGCCGGGGCGCTGGGCCTTGGCACCTCGAAGCTCGCCGCGCACCGCACCTCGAAGGGCGAACTTATCCCGACCTACGCCTCCGACGAAACCGAGCTGACCGAACTAGCGCGCGAGCTTGGCAAGGCGCAGCGCGGCGTGTTCCAGATGGTCACGGATGTCGGCTATACTACCTATGAAGAACAGGTGCCGTTGCTCACCTCGATTGCGGCCGCAGCAGGACGCCCCCTCACCTACACCCACCCCCAATCAAAGGATTGGCAGCGCGGCATCGAATTGCTCGACGAGGCAAACCGCAAGCCCGGCGTCGACATCAAGGCGCAGTTGCTGCCGCGCCCGGTCGGTATGATGCTGGGCCTTTCGGTCAGCGCCCACCCGTTCTGCATGACGAAAACCTTTCTCGCACTGAAAGATCGTCCGCTAGAAGAGATCGTCGCCGAGATGCGCAAGCCCGAAGTGCGCGCAGCGATCCTGTCGGAAACCGGCGGCGAGCCGACCAATCCGCTGGTCGGCTTCACCCGCCGATTCGACCGCCTGTTCACCACCGGTGCCTCGGTGGATTACGAGCCGGGCTTTGATCGCAGTATCGCCGGGCTGGCCGCAGCGCAGGGCCGCACGCCCGAGGAAGTCGCTTACGACGAATTGCTGAAGGACGATGGCCAGGCGCTGATGCTGCTTGGCATTGGCAATTACGAGGATTGCAGCCTCGACTGGATGGAGAAAATGTTTGCCAGCGACAATGTCGTGCTCGGCCTTGGCGATGGCGGCGCGCATTATGGCATGATCTGCGATGCCAGCTATTCGACTTTCAGCCTCACCCACTGGACCCGCGACCGCTCGCATGGGCGGATCAGCGTCGAAAGCATGGTGCACCGGCTGACCCGTCAACCGGCCATGCTGATCGGGCTTGAGGATCGCGGACTGGTTGCGCCCGGCTACCGCGCGCATCTCAATGTCATTGATTATGAGAGGCTTGCCCTGCACAAGCCGAGCGTCATCAGCGACCTTCCCGCCGGCGGGCGGCGCCTCAGCCAACTCGCTGATGGCTATGTTGCCACTATAGCCCATGGCAGGGTCATCGCACGGGAGGGCCAACCGACCAAAGAGCGACCCGGCAAACTGGTTCGCGGCGCGCAGACCCACCGCCAGACCGCAGCGATTCCGGCGGCAGCTTTGGCCTAGGAACCACGCATAGCTCAAGGGACACCCCAATCATGAGTTTCACTGTCCAACCTCTTCCCGGATGCGATGCATTCGGCTGCGTAATCGACGATCTCGATCCCGCGACCATCACCCAACCCGCCGTGCGCAAGCGGCTCTATGATCTGTGGATTGAAAAGGGCGTCATAGTGTTCAAGGGTCTTGCCGACCTCGATACCCAGATCAGCCTCTCCGAGATCTATGGCGAGCCCGAGGAGCATCCACTGCTCGTCGGCATCAATCGCCCTCGCGAGCACTTCGTTATCGCCGAAATCGAATATGTCGAGGAAGACGGCGACCTCTACGAGATCAACGGCGAAGAGCGTGGTGGCTATCTGCCATGGCACTTCGACCTGGCCTATCTGGAAAAGATCAATCACGGCGGCATCCTGCGCGCAGCAGTCCTGCCCCGGCGCGGCGGGGAGACCGGGTTCATTGATCGCATCGCGGCCTATGACGCTCTGCCCGAAAGGCTGAAGTCGCGCATCGAAGGCCTGCGCGTGATCCATCGCTACCTCGCCGATGCCACCAAGGCGCGCTTCGGCGAAAGGCCCGAAAAGTGCATTCAGCTCTCGCGCAACATCACGCTCGCGCTGGAACACCCCGCAGTGCAAAACCCGGTGACCCATCCGCTGGTATACACCCAGGCAGAGACCGGACGGAAAGTCATCAACGTCTCGCCCTGGCATGCTGTCGGAATCGAAGGCATGGAAAACGCCGAGGGCGACGCACTGCTTGGCGAGGTCATCGACCATCTGATCCGGCCCGAGCTCGCCTATTTCCACAAGTGGGAGCTTGGCGACATGGTTCTGTGGGACAACTGGCGGATGCTGCATTGCGCCTTGGGCGTGCCGCGGGGCGAGCAGCGCAAGGTGCGCCGCACCACCATTTCGGGAGATTATGCGCTGGGCAGGCCGCTGCTCAGCAGCACTGCGGGCGCCGCTGCTGCCGGCTGAGACCAGGAAGGACACAGCGCGATGACAACCGACGCGGCTACTCTCGCCCGCGCCCGTCCGGCTCATATCCCGGCCGAACGCGTAATCGATTACGATGTCTATCGCGGCGCCTTCCCCGAGACCGCGTCCGGGCTGCACGACGGCCTTTACCAGCTGGCTGAAACCCATGGCCGGGGCATTTTCTGGACCCCGCACAACGGCGGGCACTGGTTCATCAATGATTTCGAGCTGTTATTCGATGCTGCGCGCCAGCCTGAGCTGTTTTCCAGCACCGAGATGACCATTCCCCCGGTTCCCGAAGAGCCGCGGCTGATCCCGCTGTTCCTCGATCCCCCTGAACACGGACTGTTTCGCGCTCCGCTAATGCGCCAATTCACGCCCGGGCGGATGGCGGCGATGGAAGAAGGCATCCGCGCCTTCACCAACGAGCTGATCGACGCCTTCGAGCACTCAGGGCGGTGTGATTTTGTCGAGGCGATTGCCGAGCCGCTACCGATCAAGATCTTCATGCGGCTCATGGGAATGCCGCTGGATCGGCTGCGCGAATTTCGCGGCTGGATTCTCGACATGCTCTCACCCGACGATGACCGGCGCGCAAATTCCTATGCCAATATTGCCATACTGATGGACGGGCTGATCCGCGAGCGCCAGACGATGCGGCGCGACGACCTGATCAGCCATCTGCTGACCATTGACATCGGCGACCGGCCGATCACCTACGACGAAGTGCAGGCCTATTGCCTGCTGCTGTTTGCGGCGGGTCTCGATACCGTTGCCAATGCACTGGCATTCGGCATGCAGTTCATGGCGAGCCGGCCTGACCTTCAGGCGCGCCTAAGCGCCGATCCGTCGCTGATCCCGGAAGCCGTCGAGGAAATGCTGCGCAAATTCGGTGTGCCGATGCCGGCGCGAACCGCATCATGCGATTTCCAGTTCGGCGGCGCCGAAATCCGCAAGGGCGAGCGGGTGATGCTGATGCTGCCAGCATGCAATCTCGACCCGAGCGAGTTTCCCGATCCCTATACCTTCGACCTTGATCGCAAGAACAAGACACACGTTGCGTTCAATGTCGGGCCGCACCGCTGCATCGGGTCGCACCTTGCAAGGATCGAGCTCAAGGTATTCTGGGAAGAGTGGCTGCGGCGCGTGCCCAGCTTCCGGCTCGACCCAATGCGGCCGGCAGTCTACCGTGCCGGCCTGACGCTTGCGGTGGAGGAACTGGGCATTGCCTGGGGGGAAAATCCCTAGCCTTTTGTCCTGCTAGCTGCCGCCTCCCGCGCTTTCAACCGGACATATTGCCGGATATCCTCGATCATTGCATCGCTGAGATCGCGGAACGGCGGCATACCTTGCTGGCGTAACCCGCCTTCCTTGACGATGGCATGGAACGCCTCATCCGAAAGGATAGCCGGCGATGCCCGCAAGTCAGGTGCGCCGCCGCCCAGCGCCGAAACATCCCGGCCGTGGCACATGATGCAGGTCTGCGCATAATAGCCAAACCCGCGTTGCTCAGCCTCCCGATTGGGCGCGAAACCCGGATCGCTGACAGGCTCCAGCCGGTAGGGCATTGAACGCGGCAGCCGCACCCTGCTGCCGACTGCGAATGTCAGGACCCGTCGCGCCTGCTCGCGATAGCCGATCGGATTGTCCTTGAAGGCATCGCCGACCAACATCAGGCTACTGCCCGAACCGCTGATGACGGTGATATATTGCCGGCCATTGATGCTATAGCTGATCGGCGGCGCGATCACCGGTGCGCCGGCATTGAATGACCACAGCTTCTGCCCGGTGCCCGCCGCATAGGCGCTGAACTTGCTGTCGACAGTTCCCTGGAAGACCAGCCCGCCCGCGGTCGCCAGAACGCCGCCGCTGACGCTGTTCGGTGTGGGTACGCGCCAGACTATTTTCTGGGCGACCGGATCGATTGCGATCAAGGCCGACGAGCCTTTGGGCTTCGTCTCGTCCATATCCACGCCGACCGCGCCATTGTTGGCAAGAAACGACGGGCGCTTCCATTCCTCTGGCTTGCTGAAGGCATCGTACATGATGAATTCCATATCCATCATCGGGATGAATGTGAGCCGGCTTTGCGGGCTGTAAGCCATCGGCAGCCAGCTGTGCGCCCCGACCGGCCCCGGTGCCATGACGAAGCGGCCGTTCTCGAAGCGGGCGCCAGGCAGTTCGACCGGCCGCCCGGTCGCCACATCGATGTGGCTCGCCCAGGTGATTTTGGCAAATGGTGTCGCTGAGATCAGTTTTCCGTTTGTCCGGTCGATGACATAGAAGAAACCATTCTTCGGCGCCTGCATGATGACCTTGCGCAATTTCCCGTCAATCATCAGGTCGGCAAGCTGCATGTCCATCGCGGCATTATAATCCCAGGTCTCTCCGGGATTGGTCTGATAATGCCACTTGTAGGTGCCGGTATCGGCATCGAGCGCGACGATGGAACTGAGGAACAGGTTGTCCCCTTTCCCCGCGCTGCGCACTTTGTGATTCCAGGGGGCGCCGTTGCCAGTACCGATGAATACCGTGCGCGTCTCCGCGTCATAGCTCATCGCGTTCCACGCCGTGCCGCCGCCGCCTTGCTTCCACCATTCGCCATGCCATGTCTCTGCGGCCATTTTCATGGCATCGCTTTCGAAACCGTCGGCGGGATTGCCAGGGACGGTATGGAAGCGCCACAACTGCCGACCGGTCGCCGCGTCATAGCAGGTGACATAGCCGCGCACCGCAGCCCAGTCCGCGCCGCCGTGTCCGATCAGCACTTTTCCGTCGAACACCCGCGGCGCGCCGGTGATGAAACGGCCATCACCGCGTCCGACTGTTTCGACTGACCAGCGTTCCTTGCCAGTCCTGGCGTCCACCGAAATCAGCCGACCGTCAATCGTGCCGAAATATACTGCGCCATTCCACCAGCTGACCCCGCGCGTGCCCCAGGCGGCGCGCATCTTGTCGGTCTCGCGGTCATAGACTTTGGCGTCATAGCTCCAAAGTCTGCGCCCGCGCACCGCATCGACGGCCTGCAGAATGCCGGTCCCGGTGACGAAATAGAGCACACCATCAACTGCGATGGGCTGGGTTACCGAATTGCCGACATCGAGATCCAGCGCCCAGGCGAGCCCCAATCGCGCGACATTGCCGGCATTGACCTGTGCGAGTGGCGAATAGTGCTGCTCGCCGTAAGTCCGTCCCGGGCCGGGCCAGTCGGCTCCGGGCGCATTGTCGAGATACCGCGCTTCCGCGCTGCGGGGTGCTTCCGCAAACGCCGACACAGCCAGAAGGCTCAGTCCGCTTGCCAGCGCTAGTGTCGCGCGCATTATCCGGACCCTGCCCCGACATAGGCGCTCGTTTCCAGATTGTCCGGAATGCCCATTGCGATCTGCTCCTCGATGAGGCCGAGATATTTGATCCCGCCGCCGGGATAAGGCTCATTGGAACTGAGCGAAGCCTGGCCCTTGCCTTCATAGTTGAAGTAACTTGGCGTGCAGGATTCCAGGAAAGCACGGCGCAGACCCGCACCCGCAATGATTTCGTCGACCCAAGCCTCCTCGGCGGCCTGCGTCGGCTCGACC
>JANLSP010000692.1:0-5955 GCA_031362485.1 Novosphingobium sp. | reverse complement strand
CGACGGCATCGTGGCGAGTGCCTTGATCCCATCCGCGTTCAGAATCAGCGAGCCCATCGCGCCGCCAAGGATTTCCAACTTGTCGTTGGTCTTGGCGAACTCAACCGCGATTTTTGCCGCAGCAACCGGGTCGACCGAAGTCCCCAGAGCCACAGGGCCAGTGAGCATTTCACTGATCCCGGCATAGTCGGTGTTGGCAATGGCAAGCTTGGCAAGAGAGTTCTTGGAAACCTTGAACGCCGCACCTGCATCGCGCATCTTCAGCCGCAGGGCCGTGGACTGGGCCACGGTCATGCCGAGATTGCGGGTGATCACCACCACGCCGACCTCGCTGAAGGTTGCGTTCAGAGCTGCGACCGTATCGGCTTTCTGCGAACGATCCATGCTTACTCCTTCACATTAGCCGCAAAGGAGCGAACCCTCGTGCGGCCGGCTACGTTGTCCGCCGCCGCGAGAAGCGGAGACGGGCGAGTCCGTTGCGATGGGGAAGGAGCAGCTGCCCAATATGAAGTGGACCGCCGAGGGCACCGCGCCCGATGTGGGGCATGGGCCGGAAAATCTCTGTCCCCGTCTAGGCTGGAAATTAAGCATGCCCCAATGGCATGCACCAACTGTCTCGGACGGATCACCCGTATGGCAAGCCGCACGGGTCGGGCGGGCCATTGGGGGATTGGGAGGGGGAAGTCAAGCTTTTGCCCCGGTGTCAGTCGAAAGAGGGGAGTTCAGTCGTTGCGGAAACCCAGCAGATCGCCCGGCTGGCAATCCAGTTCGCGGCAGATCGCCTCCAGCGTCGTGAAGCGGATGGCCTTGGCCTTGCCGGTCTTGAGGATCGAGAGATTGGCCAGCGTGATGTCGATGCGTTCGGCCAGCTGGGTCAGCGTCATGCGCCTGGCATAAAGCAGGTCGTCGAGCTTCACCGAAATGCGGGTTGCCTCGGGAACATCGTCGGCCATCAAACGGTGGCTTCCAGCTCGGCGCGCATTTCCGCGCCTTGTCCGAAGATCCGGGCAAGCACAAAGAGGATTAGGGCAAGCAGTACACCGCTGAAGGAGACGCCGACATCAATGTAGCGCGCCTTGCTGAGGTAAGCGACCCAGCCCGCCAGCGCGCCCGCCGGAAGGGCGATGAGCTGCACTGCAACTGCCAGCCAGGCCATGTGGTTGAGCCGCACGGCGTTGGCCGGAATGAAGGGATCGCCGTCTGCCACCGTATCGATGATCCGGCGCAAGTGGCGGATGAAGAAGAAGCCCAGCACTGCAGCGAGAGCAACCAGCAATTGGGCGCCGACGATGGCATAGGCGATGTCGGTGGGCAGCGCGGTTCCCGCGCGCTGCGATAGTTCGGCGAGGACCTTGCCGCGCCAGGCGAACAGCAGCGGAGCAGAGCCCAGCACTGCAGCAGTGATCACCAGCGCCGTAATCATCATGAGCGAAAGCAGGAAGCGGACGGTGCCGAGCAGGGGGTCTCGGCGCCGTCCGCCGGGGAATTCCTCGGTAGCCAAGGTCAGGCAGCCACGGGGTTCAGCGTCGGCAGCCAGGTGGCCAGCACCAGCGCGAGAGAAATGGCTACCGAAAAGATCTGGGCGTGGGCAAAACGGGTCATTAGTTGTTCTCCGATATGGTTGATATCGATATTCAATATGCCGAGTAGCACATATTGTCAAACGATATATCGAAAAACGATGTGTCCCTTATCGCTTTGCAGCAAGTCTCTGATTGATTCCCCCCAAATCCCCGCGGATTCAGGGCGCTTAGGGTGTTACTTCCAGCGACTCGTCCGCGTCGCCCGCCGATGGGCGGGGACGGCGGGTGCGGCGGCGCGGGGCTTCTTCAGCGGCAGCCTCTGGTGTCTCTGCCTGAGCTTCATCCGCATCGCGCCCGGCTGAAATTGCCGGAGGCAGCGATGCTGGATCGAGGCCAAGCGGTGCGTCTCCGTCGTCCCTGCGCGGGCGCTGTTCACGCCGCGGACGCAATCCGCGCGAACCGCGCACGAATGGGTTTTCGGCTGGCTCGAACACTGCTTCGGGGGAAGCTGCGTCATCGCCGACAACCTCGGCGGATGCCAGATCATCGTCGGGCGCCTCGATCCGCTCTTCGCCGGCCAGTCGGGCTTCGCGCGGCGCGCGGGGTTCACGTTCCTCGCGTGGCGCACGGGGCTCACGATCTTCGCGCGGAGGGCGGGCATCGCGTTCTTCGCGGGGCGGGCGGGGCTCGCGTTCTTCCCGGCTGTAACTCTGGCGATCATAGGGCTGATATTCGCCCTCGGCGCCATATTCGCCGCCGTCTTCGCCGTCTTCGCGGAATGTTTCGCCGCCTTCCTGCCAGCGCTCACCACGTGGCGCACGCACTTCTTCCTGCCGCTGCCGCTGGTCGGCAAGGACACGGAAGTAGTGATCGGCGAACTGGAGGTAGTATTCCTCCTGGACGCGATCACCATTCAGATGTGCATCGTGCGCCAGCTTGCGGAACTTCTCCAGCATCTGGGGCGCATTGCCGCGCGCCCGGCTGTCAACCCGGTTGAGTTGTTGCCCGCCGCCCTGCTGACGATTGTTGCCACGACCGCGGCGGCGGTTATTGTTGTTGTTACGATTGTTGTTATTCAAGGAAAATCGTCCTTAAACCCAAGACTGCCGGCGGAAAAAAGACCCTTGGCATGTCGTGCAGTATGGTGCGCCTGGCCCCCTTGCGGAAGATGGCAGCTCTGGCATTTGCCCGGCTTCAAGACCTACTGGTCTTGCGCTGATGCAGATGCTGGGATCAGGCCGGCGCGGCAGGGATTTTCGGCGTCTGCCAACTGGCCTGGACCCAGCGGTTACGCAATGTGCATTCAAATGCCAAGCGGAATCTTAGCCTATGTCCACAAGTTCAAGCACGCGGGGCCGCCCTGCCAGATCGCGGTGCAGCCTGGCAGCAAGGCCGGCAGCATCAGCAATTGCCGATACGGCCTCGGCCTGGCTTGCGCCGACTTCAACCAGCGCCAGTCCGCCAGGCGCGAGCAGCGCCGGCAATTGCGGTATGAGGCTGCGATAGGCATCCAGCCCATCCGCCCCGGCGAACAGCGCGCCGGGCGGCTCGTGGTCCCGCACCGAAGGGAGCAGCGCGGCCCCGCTTTCGACATAGGGCGGATTGGCGAGGATCAGGTCGAACGGTCCGTCCATATCGGAGGTCCAGCCCTCATTTTCCCAATCGGCGCGGTGCATGGCAGCGCGCCCCGCCAGTCCGGCGCGCGCAGCGTTGGCGGCGGCCAGCGCCAGGGCGCCTAGCGAGCGATCAAAGCCGACACCGCTCGATTGCGGCAGATTTGCCAGCACAGCCAGCAGCAGTGCGCCCGAGCCGGTGCCGCAATCGAGCACGCGCCGCGCGTGCGGGCGCCCCGCGAGCGCCAGTTCGACCAGCACTTCGCTATCGCCGCGCGGGATCAGCACATCGGAATTGACCAGCAGCTCCAGCCCGAAGAAGGGCTGCATACCCGTGATATAGGCCACCGGTTCATGCGCCAGTCGGCGCGCCAGCAATGCGGCAAATTCTGGCGGAACTTGGGCCGCCGTATGGCGCAGCAGGAGATCGGAACGGTTGACGCCCATGGAATGGGCCATCAGCAACTCGGCATCGAGGCGTGCGGTGTCGCTGGAAAGGGAGAGGCGAGTTGAAGCCGCGCGCAGGGCTTCGGCGACTGTCACTCGGCCACCGTCATTCACCAAGTGCCGCCAGCCGCTTGGCCTGATCCTCGGCGCTCAGCGCATCGATCAGCTCGCCCAGCCCTGCGCCTTCGAGGATTTCCGGCAGGCGGTGGAGCGTCAGGTTGATGCGGTGATCGGTGACGCGGCCTTGCGGGAAATTGTAGGTGCGGATGCGCTCCGAGCGGTCGCCTGAGCCGACCATCGCGCGCCGCGCCTCGGCCTCGTCTCCCTGAGCCTCGGCCCGCTTGAGGTCGTAAAGCCGCGTGCGCAGCACCTGCATCGCCTTGGCCTTGTTCTTGTGCTGGCTGCGCTGGTCTTGCTGGATCACCACCAGCCCGGTGGGCAGATGGGTCAGGCGCACGGCGCTGTCAGTGGTGTTGACGTGCTGACCGCCAGCGCCGCTGGCGCGGTAGATGTCAATCTTGAGGTCGCCCTCGGCAATTTCGACATCAACTTCTTCAGCCACGGGCAAGACAGCGACGGTCGCAGCAGACGTGTGGATCCTCCCGCCGCTCTCAGTAACTGGAACACGCTGAACGCGGTGGACACCGCTTTCGAACTTCAGATTGGCGAAAACTCCGGTGCCCGAAACGCTGGCGATCACTTCCTTGAACCCGCCAAGGTCGTTGGCGTTGACCGAGTCCACTTCCACCTTCCAGCCCTGCGTTGCGGCATAGCCTTCGTACATGCGGAACAGATCGGCGGCGAACAGCGCGGCTTCATCGCCGCCGGTGCCGGCGCGGATTTCGAGCATGGCGGGGCGCACATCCGCCGAATCGCGCGGCAGCATGGTGACGGCCAGGCGGCGCTCGGCTTCTGGAAGTTCGGCGCCGATGCGCTGGACATCCTCCACGGCCATGGCCCGCATTTCAGGATCGGCGAGCATGGCCTCGAGCCCGGCCAGTTCACTGCGCAAGCCGGCGACTGCGGCCGCGGCTTTGGCGACCGGCTCCAGCTCGGAGTAGTCACGGCTGGCGGCGACGAAATCCGCGCCTTCGAGCGTGCCCGAGGCGAGGCGGGCTTCGAGTTCAGCGAAGCGGCCGGCGATCTGGGCGAGGCGGGTTTCGGAGATGGTCACAGCTGAATCGGGCGAGATTCGTAGATGGCCTGAAGTTCATCGCTAGCGACTTTCCCGGTGAGGGGCTTCGCGGTGTCTAGGCGCTGTCCGTCGCGAAAGTCGAGCGAGAACAGGAAATCGGGATTGAGCTTCCGTGCCCTATCATAGCGCTTGCGCGGACTGCCGGTCGCCACAATCTCGGCACTGAAGCCTGCCTGCCGTAGGCGCGAAACCATTGCCAGCGCATCGGCCTCTCGTTCGACATTCTCCGCCACAACAACGATTTCGGGTGAGGGCTCTGCCCGATCCCCCACCAACATCGCCAACCGCTCGATCCCCGCTGCCCAGCCCACTGCGGGCGTGTGCACCCCGCCCAAAGTCTCGATCAGTCCGTCATAGCGCCCGCCGCCGAGCACCGTGCCCTGCGCGCCCAGCCGGTCGGTCACAAATTCAAACGCCGTGTGTCGGTAATAATCCAGCCCGCGTACCAGTGACTGGCTCCGTGTCCATTCCACCCCGGCCGCATCCAGTCCGGAAGTTACCTTGCCGAAAAAGTCCTGCGCCTCGCCGCTCAGAAAATCATCAATCTTCGGCGCATCGGCGAGGAACGCCTTATCGCGCGGGTCCTTGCTATCCAGAATCCGCAGCGGGTTTTTCTCCAGCCGCTCCTGCGAATCCTCGCTGAGCTGGCCTTGCACAGCCCGGAAATAGTCCACCAGCGCCGCCCGCCAGGCATCTCGGCTCTGCCCGTCGCCCAGCGTGTTGAGCATCAGCGTCACGCCGTCCGAAATCCCAAGCTCCTTCAACAGCTGATCCGCCATCGCCAGCAATTCGACGTCGGCCTGCGGCTCGCCCGCGCCGATGATTTCGGCGTCGATCTGGTGAAACTGGCGGTAGCGGCCCTTTTGCGGGCGCTCGTAGCGGAACAGCGGCCCGTGGGTGGTGAGCTTCAGGGGCGCATGCTGCTGCCAGCCGTTGGTGAGGTATGCTCGGGCGATGCCGGCGGTGAATTCGGGGCGCAAAGTCAGCGAATCGCCGCCGCGATCCTCGAAGCTATACATCTCCTTGGAGACGACATCGGTGGTCTCGCCGAGGCTGCGGCTGAATACTGCGGTCTTCTCGAACACCGGCATTTCTGCGCGGCGGAAGCGGTAGAGCTTGCGCACACGTTCGAAGGTCTCGACGACATGCGCGAAGGCCTCGGCCTCGGCCCCGAAAA
>JANLSP010000644.1:0-3006 GCA_031362485.1 Novosphingobium sp. | reverse complement strand
GCGCCGCCGATCATCACTGTCCGCCTGCGATGTCACCAGACCCGCATTGGTCAGGCGGATCAATTCGGCCGTGATCAGGCTCCGCCCTGCCTTCAAGGCTTCGCTGAGTTCGAGCGGATAGCATTTGCCTCCCGAAATCAGGCTGAGAATAAAGGCACCGCGCGGACCAAGATCATATTGCCTGGTGACCTGGCTGGTAGCCGCCTTCAGCGGTCGCTGGCCATAGGCAAGGCCTTCCACGACCAGGCCAAGCTCATCCCATCCGAGACTGTCGATCCCATGCGAATCAGCTCCGCCCGGGCGAGTATTTGGCGCTGCATCGGTCAAACCGGAAAGCCCGCAGCGGTCCACCAGGCAAGCGCGGCGGAAATGACAAGCGCCACGATAAAGCGCACCGGGCCCGCCGCAATCAGCGCAGCGCGGGCGTCATCGATCTGGCTGTCACGGCCGGTGACCATCGGGAAGATCAGGTTGCGATTGCGCACCAGCAGATAGAACAGGATCGCCAGAATATGGATGCCAGCAACAATCTGCAGCACCGTGAAGCTGATTTCATGGATTTCTGAGGCAATGCGGCCCTGATCAAAGCTTACGAGATACGAAAGTTGGCCTGATTCTAGGCCATCGACATCGACCGCAAACAGACCGGTGGCAATCTGCATCAGCACCAGCAACAGCATGATCGCGACGCTGTATCCCCCGACGGGATTGTGCCCGGGGCTGCGAGGTTCGGGGCCGATCGATCGCAAGTAGCCCACAACATTCACCGGCGATCGCAGGAAGGTGCCAAAACGCGCCGTGCTCCCGCCGGAAAAGCCCCAGATCAGGCGGAAGGCGATCAGGCCGAAAAGCAACGACCCCGAAAGCCTGTGCCAGTCCATTTCGTCGGTTTCCGCGCTCCACCAGGAAAAGCCAAGCAGGACGACTAGCAGCCAGTGAAAAAGCCGAGTCGGCAAGTCCCAGACGCGGGTCGAAGTCGTCGGACTCATCATCGCGCCCTGGCTCCATAAGAGTTGCAGAGGCCAGCGGCATTGACCGGGCCGGCGCCGAGCAACTGGCATGTTCCGCAACCCGAAGGAGCCGCGGCAGTAAAGAAGGCGCAGCCCGCGCAACTCTTGCCAGCAACTGCCGAAACATCGACATAGCCGAGCGAACGGCGGCGATTGCGCTGGCTGAGCGGCAGCTTGGCCGGGTCATAGCAGACGACGTTTTCCCCGGCGCGCGCGCTGACACTAGCCAGTGCTGCGAGCGGCGCGATTGCGGCGAAGCCAAGCAGGGAACGACGGGATATGCTCATGTGGTTACCTTCTGCGGGCTATCGCGCTATGACTTTTCCCGCGCCTTGAAACGGTCGTGGCAGGCCTTGCAGGCTGCGCCAAGTGTGCGGGCGCTGGTGCGCATGGCAGCTGAATTGCCGCCCATTGCCGCACGCTGAAATCCATCTGCTGCCCTGGCGAAATTGTCCTGCGCAGCGCGGAATTGCGCCGCCTGAGCCCAGATTTCAGGCTTCGCGGCAGTCTTCCAGGCGGGATTGGGGCCTGTGCCCGCCGGAAACCATTGGTACTGCGCGCGCGCGGCGTTGCTGATTTCGCGGGCGGACTGCTGGATCAGAATGGTCTGTGGATCACTGCCGCGCAGCGCATCATTCGCGTTCTTGAACGCCGCGCCCAGTTCGCGCAGCCCGGCAATGCGTCCTCTCACTGAGTCTGCCGGTGCCGCCAGCAGTGGAGCAGCGATCAGGCCAAGCGACAGGGCTGCAAATATACGAGCGCGACGTGACATGGGTGCTCCTGACGTGGCCGCGTCGCAGCCTGCGTCGCGATTAATAGTTCTAAACTTGAATTGGTCAAGCCGCTGGCGGCGAGGCTGCAACCGCGTCGCTTTCGCTTGCCTGAATGGGCCCGTGAGTGGGGTAAGGGCCAAGCCGGAACAACGATACGCCAGCCAGGATGGCTCCTCCTGCGGCGATCCAGAGATAGAGTGCATAGCTGCCGGTGCTGTCGAATATCCAGCCCGCCAGCAACGGCCCTCCGCCGGCCGCCAACCCCATGCAACTGGAAACGATGCCGAAAATTGCACCGAAACTGCGCAAGCCGGCAAAACGCGTCACCAGGTAGATGGTGATGTTGAGCGATGTTCCGGTTCCAAGCGCGATGAACAGGATGATTGCAGCAATGGCGAGATGCGATCCGCCAAGCAGAGGGATCAGCGCGAGGAAGCCAAGCGCTGGCATGGCAAAGCAGAGCGAGGCCAGCCAGCTGCCCTTGATCCTGTCGAGCAGGAAGCCTGCGGCAAGCTGACCGGCAAGCGCCGTCAGGCCGGTTGAGGCGATGATCTGGGTCGCGGTTGTACGCGCCATGCCACCGCCGGTGAGCATCGAGATAAGATGAATCATGAAGCCGGATGAAATGAGGCTGATCACGGCCATCGCAAAGGCGATGCGAATCAGCCGCCAGTCGCGGATAGCCTGCGCCACCGTAAGGCCGAAGGGACCGCTCGCCGCTGATGAAACGGCGGAAACCGGTTGGACGGCCACTTTCGGGCCAGTCCGGCGAAAGTCCTGGAAGAACAGCGCGACCAGCACAAAGCCAAGTCCGCCCCAGACCAGTGCGATGGCAAAAAAGGCATTGCGCCAGCCATGTTCGTCAATCAGCCAACGGGTTGCCAGTGGGCCGATCACCTGGGCAATTGCCGTGCCGCTCATGAAAACTGCCAGCGCCATGCCGCGCCCCGCAACGAATACTGCCGAGATTGCGCCAGTCCAGATCATCGAGCGGACCGATAATTGGACCAGCGCATAGATTGCCCATGCTGTCAGCCACAGCCAGATCGAAGGCGTCAGCAGGCCGAAGGCGGCGAAGGCCAGTGCATGCAGCGCGGTCCCGGGCAGGGCGACGCGCCGCGCACCGAAGCGGTCGGCCAGTGCCCCAGCAAAAGGCACCAGCGGTGTGCCAACCAGTGCGACAATCGTCAGGCCAAGAGAAAACTCTGCCCGAGTCCAGCCGA
>JANLSP010000643.1:0-3297 GCA_031362485.1 Novosphingobium sp. | reverse complement strand
CGCGGGTTGGGGGTGATGGCCACCTCCTTCGCCTGTGGCTGGGCGATCCGTTATGTCGACTTCCGCTGGGCGATCTGCGCCGGCTATCTGATAGCCGCCTATGGTATGTGGATGATGACCAGCTGGTCGCTGGTGATGGACAAGAACATCATTTACCTGGCCATTTTCATCCAGGGCATGGGCATGGGCATGATCTTCTCGCCGATGCAGTTGATGGCCTTTTCCACTCTGCCGCCTCATGTCCGTCCCGATGGCTCGAGCCTGCTTTCGCTGGGCCGCAGCATCGGAGGATCAATCGGCATTTCGCTGATTGTCACAATGCTGTCGCGCAGCCAGCAGACCAACCATGCGGACATCGGCGCGCATGTCACGGCATCATCGATCCCAGGGTTTGACTGGTCGGGGACGATCGACCGGATGGGCGGGGCGGGGGCCGGGGTGATGGTGATGATCGACGGCGAGGTGAACCGGCAGGCGATGATGATCGCCTTCCTCGATTGCTTCTACCTGCTGGCGATTGCTCTCGCGGTGCTGGCGCCGCTGCCCTTCATCCTCAAGCGCGGCTTGCCGACTGCGGCAGCGCAGCAGAGGCTGACGAGCGAATGATCAAGCATCGTGCCTGCGTTCAGAAAGCCTCTTGCCCACAGCGCCGAATTCTGGGAACGCTCCGGCCATTCGGAGCGAGAGTAGGGGCAAAGCGTGGGTAAGACGGTCGTGATAACTGGCGCCGGAGTTGGCCTCGGGCGTGCGCTTGCCCGGCGGTTTGCCAACGATGGCGAAACAGTGGTCTTGCTGGGGCGCACACTTTCCAAGGTTCAGGATCTGGCCGATGAGCTGGGATCGCCGCATTTCGCCGTCGAATGCGATGTCGGTCAGCCGGATTCGGTCCGCGCGGCCTTTGCCGAGATCGCCAAGCGCCACCCGAAGATCGATGCGCTTATCAACAACGCGGCGATTTATGAGCCATTTTTCGCAGCCGATGGTACCGACGACCAGATCCTCAGTTCGGTCGCGACCAATCTCGCCGGGCCAATCTTCACGTGCCGTGCTGCCATCGCGATGATGGATCGCGGCGCGACAATCATCAATGTCAGCAGCGAGTCGGTTGCGCTCGAATTCCCGATGCTCTCGCTCTATATGTCGACCAAGGCCGGGATGGAGCGTTTCACCCAGTCACTTTCGCGCGAGCTGGAGCCCCAAGGTATTCGCGTCACCGTGGCGCGAGCCGGCCCGATGTATGAGGAAGGCAAGGTTCCCGCGCCGTGGAATCCTGAGGCGGCGATGCAGTTCATGCAGCTTTGCAAGGAAGCCGGCATCGACATGATGAAGCGGCCGATCTCGAATGTTAGCTCGGTAACCGATGTCTTCCGCACCTTGCTCGATTTGCCTGCCGATGTCCGGCTGACCCATGTTTCCATAGAAGGACGCCATCCATGACCTCTCTTCCCGATGCCCAACTCTATATCGACGGTAAATTGCGCGGCGCTGCCAGCGGCGCAACATTCGATGTGATCAATCCCTGGACCGGCGAGCCTGTTGGCAAGGCTGCCGATGGCGGCGCGGCCGATGTCGAGGAAGCAATCGCGGCCGCCCGCCGCGCTTTCGACACCACCGACTGGTCAACCAACCATGAAAAGCGCCTGGGCCTGGTCAAGAAGCTGCGCGAACTGTTCGAGGCCAACCGTGAACGCCTTGGCGATCTTGCGGTGTACGAAGCCGGAGCAGCGCGCGGCGCGGTTGGCATGGCTCATGTCAACATGGCACTGGGCGGATGGGACGATTTCCTCAACATTTTTCCGCAGGTCACCTGGGAAAAAGACTATGGCAAAAAAACCGGCTTTGGTTTCGAGAGCCAGCGCATTGCAGTCTATGAGCCAGTCGGCGTCGTGGCCGCGATCACGCCGTGGAACGTGCCGCTCTATGTGAATATCGGCAAGGTGGTTGCCGCATTGCTCGCAGGCTGCACGGTGATCCTCAAGCCCGCGCCAGATACGCCGGGCATGGGCTCAATCTTTGGTGAACTGGCGGCTGAAGCAGGTTTTCCCGCTGGGACACTCCAGGTGGTTTTCGGCCAGGATCCTGCAGTCACCGGCGAAATGCTGGTCAAGGACCCGCGCGTTGACCTTGTCTCGTTCACCGGCTCGACTGCGGTGGGCAAGCGCATCATGGAACAGGGCGCGGCAACGCTGAAGCGCGTGTTCCTTGAACTGGGTGGCAAATCGGCCAAGATCGTGCTCGATGATGCTCCCAATTTCGCCATGGAATGCGCCCAGACCATGCTGATCTTCCACGCCGGGCAGGGCTGCGCGGTGCAAAGCCGCCTGCTGGTGCCCCGCAGCCGCTATGAGGAAGCCAAGGCGATCCTCAAGGGCGCATACGAAGGGCTTGGCGACAATTGGGGCGATATTGACAATCCGACGCATATCATGGGCCCGGTCGTCTCGAAGCGTCAGATGGACCGGGTGATGAGCTATATCGAGCTCGGCCAGAAGGAGGGTGCGACCCTGCTGCATGGCGGGAAGGCGCGTCCTGACAAGGGCAACGGTTATTTCATCGAACCAACCGTCTTCGTCGACGTTACCAACGACATGCGCATCGCCCAGGAAGAAATCTTCGGCCCCGTGCTGGTGGTGATCCCGTTCGAGGATGATGAAGACGCGATCCGCATCTCCAACGATAGTTCCTACGGCCTTTCTGGTGGCGTCAGCTCGGGCGATTTCAACCGCGCGATGAACATCGCCAAGCGCATTCGCACCGGCTCCATGAGTGTCAACGGTGGCATGTGCATCGCCGGAGACATTCCGTTCGGCGGTTACAAGGCCAGCGGCATTGGCCGAGAATGGGGTCTGGAAGGCATCGAGGAATATCTCGAGAGCAAGATGGTTGCCTATCCCGTTGCTGCGCCCGCTGCCTGACAGACAGTGGCTAGCGGGGCCTCGGCGGCTGAGGAGGAACTAAGCCGCAATCTCAACGGCCAGAAACTCGGTCGCAAGGGCAGGGATACGCGTGCGCGGATCATTGCCGCTGCGACCGAGCTGATCCGCGAAGAAAGCGACGAACCCGTGACGCTCAGTGCAGTTGCGCGGCGGGCATCGCTGGGCATGACCTCGCTCTATCTGTATTTCAGCGATTTTACCGAACTGATCATGGCCGTTCTTGAGCCGGTCAGCGCGACTGCCGAACATGATTTCCTATGGCGCCTGCGCGAACGTTGGCCGGATGAAGATCTGGCAGTGCACTGCCGCGAATTTGTTTCAGCCTATCACGCTCACTGGCAGAAACATTCGCGGCTGCTGC
>JANLSP010000701.1:0-4406 GCA_031362485.1 Novosphingobium sp. | reverse complement strand
GGCGGGCTGGCAGGGGACGAACTGCGCCCGGTGGCCTCCATCGAACACCTGTCCTGCGATTACCCGCGCCATGGCATCGAACTGTTCAAGGCCGGCGGGCGAAATGCTGGCATCGCGCGCACCGCTGGCAATCAACTCGTGAACCGGGCGCACGATCGGCTCGAAACGCCCGGCGACGCGGATGTCGGGGCCGAAAATGTCGGCGATCGCACTGCGGTATTGCGCTTCGGTGATGCGGCGCATGGCGACAATGCGGGGCCCCGCAGCAATGACCGCTTCTGCCGGAGCGGCGGCGGGCCGAGACGCGGGCAGCAGCGCAAGGCCCGCGCCAAGTCCCAGCGCCGCTGAAAGGCCAAGCGCCGCATCACGAAGCTTGCGGCTCATGTTCATCGCGCAGAGGTCCTTGTCGGTTGCGGCAGATCGGTGACGAAGGCGGGGATCGCCATGATGCGGATTGCGCTCGAGACGCCTTCGCACTTACCGCTCTTCGGATTTCGCAGTCCGTCGGCAAAGTGCCTCAACGTGCGCAATTCGGCGGCACAATCAATGCCTGCCACCAGCGCCGAGCCCGCCCCGCCGATTGCCGGAGAATGGATCACGTCGAACACCGGGCGATAACCGCCGAGCATTCCAGTGACCGAGCCATCATTCTGGAAGGCAAGCCGCAGTTTGGCCCGGCGGAAATCATACTTTGTGCGATTGCCGCGCAAGTCACGCGCGCCGCCCTGTCCCCAGGTCTGGGTGAGTACGACGTCAGCGGAATCAGTCGTCAGTACGCCATCTTTTATTCGCCCGCGCAGCACATTGCGGTTGCGCGGCGCCTTGTCGCTGATGGTGAAGCTCGCGCCGGGCAGGAATTTTCCGGTGTTGTCCGCCATGGGCCGGTCGGGCGTGTTGGCATAGATCACTTCGACGGCATCGTCGTTCTCAAGACTGTCGACCCCGCGCAGCAGGATCACCTGGGTCCACTCGCCCGAGGCGTGGAACTGGCGCATGCCGATCTCCTGATCGCCCGCTACCCCATCGACCCCGCGCCATTCGAGCGTGCAACCCATCACGCGATATTCCTGGTTGTCGATGCCCTTTTCGCCCGCGGGAGAAGCGAAGTTGTCTTGCGCACAAGTGTCTGCGCTGTCCTTGCCGGCTTCTGCATCGTCGAGGTTCAGTCCCCACGACAGCTTGCTCTGGACCGTGCCGATCAGCGGCCGTTCGAACATGTCGGGGTTGGAGCAGATGTTGGTGCCGCCCGGGCCGAAAACATCGCTCTGCCAGCGCCGGACCAGTTCGGGTTCATTCTCCTTTAGCGACAGACGCGCGCGCTCTTCGGGCGTCTGGCTCAGCAGATAGGCATCGCGCAGCTTGGGCACAGTGCCAGTCGGGCAGGCGTCCGGCCCCTGGATCACCGGCTGGATGAAATAGGAGACGACAAAGCCCATTTCGCCATTCGCTGGCGGGGCAGGCAGAGCGCGCTTCGCCGCCTCGCCGCCGACCGATGGACCCAGCGCCAGCAGTGTTGCGAGCGAGGCCGTTTGCAGGAACAAGCGCATCATGGCCGCAGAACCTTTCCATTGCGTGGAACACTCAGCGGATCAGCCCCCTGGCCGACAAAGACCGGTTGGCCACGCCACGCCCATTGCGGGTTGTCACCGGCGAGGCTGACAGTCCATTCGCCAAGGCCCCGCCCTGCCATCGGCGCAGTGAGCGGTGTCCAGCCGGTGCAGGGATCACTGCACTTGCCGGTAAACAGCAGGCGACCTTCGCTGTCAGCCAGCGCATAGGCGCCACCTGTAAAAAGCGTGGTGACGCCGGCAGGGGCAGTGATGCTGGGCACGGGCGGCACGAACTTGATCGTGTTCCAGGCTTGCTCGTCCGCGCCGTCATGCGCAGTCGAACCCGGACGGTCCCCTTTGCGGACATAGATCATGTGCCAGCCCTTATAGACCCATTGCGGCCCCTGAGGTCCAGCAATCACACTCCAGTCCGGCGCGCGCTGCGGCGTCACGAAACCCTCCGGCAGGGGCGGCGGGCCGGGCGGACGCGGCGGCGCATTGGCGGCGCGAGGGGCTGGCGGCCCACCAAAGCCGCGCGGGAACATGATGTTCGGCGAGGCGTCCTGAGGCGCCAGCAGCGGCTCCCAGTCTGCGCAGCGATCCTTGCAATACTGCGCCGCATCGGGCGACCAGCGCAGCACGGTGCGCATGTCCATGCCGTAGAGTGTGTGGCCCTTCCGGTCGGCATAGACCGGGCCGGAGGCAGTCCGTCGCACCGATACGCCGGGCGGATAGGTATTTGTCGTGGCAGCCGGAATCGGCAAGTCGGCAGGCTGGGCCAGCGACACATTTGGCGCCAGCATCAGCAGGGCTGCGATCAGGGGAAGTTGCCGTTTCATTGCCCCTCCGGATCTCCTCATCTCGATTATGTATCACGAATATCAGGCTCGCGTCCGTTCGGGATAGTTCGTTTATTGAATTATGCAACCCCAAGCCAGGTCGCTAATTGTATCACGATCCCTGCATGATCTCGAACACGTTGCCATCCGGGTCCCGGCAATAAGCAGCGCGGATGCCGCCGCCGGAAAAAGTCTGCAGCCGGCCATGAATGGGCACGCCCGCCGCTTTCAGCTTGTCATAGGTGGCCTGCACATCATCAACCATGATGCCGAAGTGCGAATAGCCGCGGTCGCTGACGGGGTAACGCGCATCCTTCGCCTTGCCGGCCGGTTTGGTGAACTCGAACAGTTCCAGCCGCATCGAATCCCTGGCAATCATGCACATGCGTCCCTCGACTCCCGGAATCTCCATGATTTCGTCCATTTGCGGACCCTTGAAGACGAAAGGTTCGCCCAGCAGCTCCATACCGAACATGTCGCGGTAGAAGGCGATCGATCGATCCAGATCGGTGACCGAAATGCCGACATGATTGAATTGCATAGCTGTCTCCGGTTCTAAAGCGCGCGGGTGGTGCGGAAATGTTCGAGCAGCTGCGCGCCTTGCGGACCGGCCACCACTTGCGGAACCGTGCTGCCGCGCGTCGCCAGAATGGCATCGTCAGCACTCAGCGCAGCGTCGCCGCATGTCGCCGTGCCATCCAGCAACAGCGCGCCATAGGCATCGCCGCGCGCGCGCGCTGGCAGGCTCTCGCCGGCTGCCAGCACAGTGTTGCGCACAACTGGCCGCTCGGCATCGCCGGGATCGCCAAGGTCCCACTGCCAGCCGGGAACAAGCCGGCTCTTCCACATGCCTTCCGCGCCTTCGAGCGAAAGGCTTGAATTGCCCTCGTTGCGGCGATTGATCCCTTCGCGCTGCTTGAACACGTGGTTGCCGCCGCGCAGCGTGGGATGATCGCGGTATTCGGGCGCATAGCCGCCCGGCGCAAGCGCGAGGTCGGAGAAGATTTCCAGCAGGCGGCAGCCCGCCGGTCCGATCAGCAACGGACCGTATTCGATCGCGGGCGCGGCGACGAAGGCGTCCTGCGGCTGCATCAGCCAGTCGCCCACAGTGCAGGAGCCTTCGAGCACGACCACCACGGTCCAGCAGTCATGCCAGTGCATCGGCCAGAGCTGATTGGGCGGCATGCGGATATCGGGCACCAGCATCAAAAACGGGTCGTCCTCGCTGCCCAGCAACAGCGCCTCGCTCCAGGTCTGGCCGCCGGGGATTTCATTGGCGACGATGTTGTCCGGGCCGGCTTTGCCGCCGGGATAGAGCCGCCGCAACTGAACGCCGGGGGCGATCGTTTCGAGGTGAAACGGCTTTTCAGGGACCAGCGACCGGGTCGGTTGGCTCATTGCGCTCTCCAAGCGCGGCGCTTGCCCGCCGCTGCGCGCGCATCATGGGCACGGAGGGCGCACCAAATCAAGTCAGTGCGCTGCTTGACAGAGCGCAGCCCTGCTTCACAATGCGGCCAACAACAAACGGGAGACGAGAGGATGAGCGGGCTTGATCTGGTCATTCGCGGCGGCACGGTAATCGATGGCACCGGGGCCGCGGGCTATTTGGCTGATGTCGGGATTGCCGGCGGCATGATCGCCGACATCGGCAAAATTGCCGCCAATGGCGCGCGGGTGATTGATGCGGAGGGGCACATCGTTACCCCCGGCTTCATCGATGGCCACACCCATATGGACGCCCAGATGCACTGGGACCACCTCGGCACAAATTCGTGCTGGCACGGGGTGACCAGCGTGGTGATGGGCAATTGCGGTTTCTCGATCGCGCCGATGCGAAAAGGCAAGCAGGCGCTGGTCGCCCGCAGTCTCGAGCGCGCCGAGGATATTTCCGGCGCGGCAATGGAAGCGGGGATCGATTTCTCGTGGGAGACCTATGCCGATTACCTCGACGTGGTCGATGCTCTGCCCAAGGGGATCAACCATGCCGCTTACGTCGGCCACTCTGCGCTGCGCACTT
>JANLSP010000631.1:0-1574 GCA_031362485.1 Novosphingobium sp. | reverse complement strand
CGCGAGGCCGAGGTACTCTTCGCTGCCGTGCAGGAAGCCTATGACGCCGGCCTCGTCGGCAAGAATGCCTGCAAGAGCGGCTACGATTTCGACGTTTTCGTCCACCGCGGCGCGGGGGCCTATATCTGCGGCGAAGAGACCGCGATGATCGAAAGCCTCGAAGGCAAGAAGGGCCAGCCCCGGCTCAAACCGCCGTTTCCGGCGGGTGCCGGCCTCTATGGCTGCCCGACCACAGTCAACAATGTCGAATCCATCGCCGTTGCGCCGACGATCCTGCGGCGCGGTGCATCGTGGTTCAACCAGTTCGGGCGCGAGAACAATAAGGGCACCAAGCTCTTCCAGATCTCGGGCCATGTGGAAAAGCCCTGCGTCGTCGAAGAGGAAATGAGCATCCCCTTCCGCGAGCTGATCGAGCGCCACTGCGGCGGCATTCGCGGCGGCTGGGACAATCTCCTCGCAGTGATACCCGGCGGCTCCTCGGTGCCACTGGTGCCCGCCGACAAATGCTTCGACATGCCGATGGATTTCGACGGCTGCAAGGAACAGGGCAGCGGCCTCGGCACTGCCGCCGTCATCGTCATGGACAAAAGCACCGACATCGTCCGCGCCATCTCGCGGCTGTCCTATTTCTACAAGCACGAGTCCTGCGGCCAATGCACCCCCTGCCGCGAAGGCACCGGCTGGATGTGGCGCATGATGGAACGCCTGCGGGTGGGCGACGGCGAAAGCGGCGACATCGACATGCTCCAGCAAGTCACCAAACAGGTCGAAGGCCACACCATCTGCGCGCTCGGCGACGCGGCGGCATGGCCGATTCAGGGGCTGATTAGGCACTTCCGCCCCGAGCTGGAACGGCGGATCGCGGAGAATGTGCGGGAGGCAGCGGAGTGACTAAGGACACGAAGAAAGCAGCCTCGATGGTGCGCACGTTCAGTGCAATTTTGGGCAGCGCCTGGGCTCTGATTACCGGAATTTTGCTGGCCGGGACGATCTCTCTTCACTCCGATGTTACGCCAGTGATCATTTACACTCTGATTGTTGGGATTGCGGGAGCAGTTGGAGCCTTTGCAGCCTGGCGCCTGTTTCGTTGGGGCGCGCTGCTGTTTCTCGGCACTTTGTTGCTGATGCTGGCCAAGAGCCTGTTTTTCGACATCCCACCAGGCAATGCGGGGTTCCCGTGGGGTTATGTTGCCATGACGGTTTTATATACCTTCGTGGTGTTCACTGGGTGGAACGCATTGCGAGGTTCTAATGCCTAAACTCACCGTAGATGGCATCGAACTCGAAGTCCCGCAGGGTGCCACGGTCCTGCAGGCCTGCGAGCTTGCCGGCAAGGAAATCCCGCGCTTCTGCTACCACGAGCGCCTCTCCATCGCCGGCAATTGCCGCATGTGCCTCGTCGAAGTCTCGCCCGGGCCGCCCAAGCCGCAGGCGTCTTGCGCGCTGCCTGCCGCTGAAGGCCAAGTAATCAAGACTGACTCGCCGTTGGTCAAAACCGCCCGCGAAGGGGTGATGGAATTCCTGCTGATCAACCACCCGCTCGATTGCCCGATCTGCGATCAGGGCGGCGAGTG
>JANLSP010000599.1:0-2622 GCA_031362485.1 Novosphingobium sp. | reverse complement strand
CGTGTCCATCAAGTTCGACAAGTCCAAGCTTCCCTCCCGCCATGTCTCGGTCGGCCCGGAGCGCGCTCCGCAGCGTTCGTATTATTACGCCATGGGCATGACCGAAGAAGAGATCGCGCAGCCGTTCGTTGCGGTGGTTTCGGCGGGCAATGATTCCGCGCCGTGCAACACAACGCTCGATTTCCAGGCGGATATCGCGCGAACAGGGGTGATCGCGGCTGGCGGCACACCGCGCCGGTTCAACACCATCACCGTTACCGATGGCATCGCCATGGGCCATCAGGGAATGAAAAGCTCGTTGGTCAGCCGCGAGGTGATCGCCGATTCGATCGAGCTGTCGATGCGCGGGCATTGCTATGATGCGATTGTCGGATTTGCCGGCTGCGACAAGAGCCTGCCGGGCATGATGATGGCGATGCTGCGGCTCAATGTGCCTTCGATCTTCGTCTATGGCGGCTCGATCCTGCCCGGACGCTATCAAGAGCGTGATCTGACGGTGCAGGACGTTTTCGAAGTGGTTGGCCGCTATTCGGCCGGGGCCTGTCCGCTTTCGGAGCTGACCGCGATCGAGAAGGCGGCTTGTCCAGGGCACGGAGCCTGCGGCGGCCAATTCACCGCAAACACCATGGCCTGCGTCGCCGAAGCTATCGGATTATCATTGCCAAATAGCAATATGGCCCCTGCTCCTTACAAATCGCGCGAGGAAGTGGCGGTTGCGGCCGGCATGCAGGTGATGAAACTGATCGAGCTCAACCTGCGCCCGCGCGAGATCTGCACCCTTGCTGCATTCGAGAATGCTGCCCGCGTCGTGGCTGCGACCGGCGGCTCGACCAACGGCGCCCTGCACCTGCCCGCCATGGCCAGCGAATGCGGCATCGAATTTGATCTGTTCGATGTTGCTGAAATCTTCAAATCAACGCCCTACATCGCCGACCTCAAGCCCGGTGGGAAATACGTCGCCAAAGACATGTACGATGCCGGCGGTGTTTACATGACGATGAAGACCCTGTTCGACGGTGGCTTCCTCGATGGCAATCCGATGACCGTGACTGGCAAGACACTGGGCGAGAACCTCGACGAGATCACCTGGAATCCGGACCAGAAGGTAATTTACGATGTGAAGTCGCCGATCACGCCAACCGGCGGCGTTGTCGGCCTGCGTGGCAGCCTCGCGCCCGATGGCGCAATTGTGAAAGTCGCGGGCATGGAGCGGCTGCAGTTTCGCGGACCGGCACAAGTGTTCGAATGCGAGGAAGACTGCTTCTCTGCGGTCGAGGCGCGGGCAATCAAGGAGGGCAGCGTCATCGTGATCCGCAATGAAGGCCCCAAAGGCGGGCCCGGCATGCGCGAGATGCTGGCTACCACCGCCGCGTTATATGGTCAGGGTATGGGCGAAAAGGTCGCGCTGATCACTGATGGGCGCTTTTCGGGCGCCACCCGGGGCTTCTGCATTGGCCATGTGGGTCCTGAGGCGGCCGATGGCGGTCCGATCGGCCTGCTCCAGGACGGCGACATGATCACCATCGATGCCGTGGCCGGGACCATCGAGCATGAAGTGCCCGAGGCTGAAATGGCGGAACGGCGCAAGGCATGGAAGCCGCGCGGCACGGATTACAATTCGGGTGCGCTTTGGCGCTATGCTCAAAACGTCGGTCCGGCATACAAGGGAGCGGTGACTCATCCTGGCGCCAAGGCGGAAACTCATGTTTTTGCGGATATCTAGCGCCTCGTTGATCGCACTCGTTCTGACGGGTTGCTCATCTTCCGATGATGCGGATGATAGCGGCGCGGCGAACAGCGCCGCCGCGCCGAAGGTTCCTTGCGCGCTTGCCGGAAGTCGCAACTTCACCGCGCAATGCGGGCTTGAGCGCGCGCAGGTAAACGGCAAGGCCATCATCACCCTGCGTCATCCCGACGGCGGCTTTCGCCGGCTGATCGAGCTCGATGGCAGCAAGCGCTATGCGGCTGCGGATGGCTCGGACGAAGTGGCAATCGAGAGCAACGGTGCTGAGATCGAAGTGACGCTGGGCGAAGACCACTATCTGCTGCCCGGGCCGGGATCGGCCAATGCAGTCAGGCCATAACCAGATCCTGACCGCCGCGCAGATGCGCAGCGCAGAAGAGTGCCTGATTGCGGCGGGCACCCATGTCGACGACCTGATGCAGCGGGCCGGGCGCGGCGCGGCGGACTATGTCTGGCGCATGGCCGCGCGTGGCCGGGTCACGGTGCTGTGCGGCCCCGGAAACAATGGCGGCGACGGCTATGTGATAGCCGAGGCGATCCGCGAGCGCGGAGGGCGAGTGAGGGTGATTGCCGTCAGCGAGCCCGCCACCGAAGCCGCGCGCACCGCACGCGCGGTCTATCGGGGGGAGGTTCTGGGCGTCGGGGTGGACCCCCATGGTGAGGTGCTGGTCGATTGCCTGTTCGGCAGCGGGCTGACCCGGCCGCTGGAGGAGCGCGACTTTGGCCTGCTGCGCGATTTGGCCGCGACCCACCGTCAGCTGATCGCCATCGACCTGCCGAGCGGCGTGGACAGCGACAGCGGCGCGGTGTTGAACGACGGACTGCCGCGCTACGATCTCACCATTGCGCTTGGCGCGTGGAAATTCGCCCACTGGCTG
>JANLSP010000528.1:0-4368 GCA_031362485.1 Novosphingobium sp. | reverse complement strand
CCAGTTCAGCCTCGTTGTTCATCAGCGCGACCAGCTGTCGGGTGACGTAAATATAGCCGCCGGGTATAGCGAAGGCGTTGTTCACCGATGAATTCAGCAAGGTCACGGTGAAATCGCCGCGCGCATTCGAAAGGCCCGACTGCACGGCGATAGTCTTGCCGACACCTTCGACGTAGGCCGCCTGCGGACCTGTGACCGCCCCGCCAAACTCCGCAAGCAACTGCGGATGGGCCTTGGCGCCCTCCGCCCTGTCGCTCGCACTGATCGACTGCACCGAGCCTGCGTTCTGACCTTGCGCGGCGACACCCGAAAGCGGCACAACCGCCAGACCCATGGCGGCGGCACAGGCAAAAACTGCTGCCTTGCGAACCCTTCGTTGCTGATTCATCCTGGAGTCTCCTCAAACATGCCAAACAGACTATGCCAGGGACTTCCTGTCTGGAAGACCCTTGACCGGCCCTGAACCCAAAGGATGGCGCGCATTGACCAGCGCCACCAGCCGCGCTGAGTCAACATGGGTATAAATCTCGGTTGTGGCAATGTCAGCATGGCCGAGCAATGTCTGCAACACACGCAAATCCGCGCCGCCTTCGAGCAAATGTGTGGCAAAAGCATGCCGCAACACATGCGGACTGAGCTTTTCCGCAGCGATCCCCGCCCGAACAGCGAGACTGCGCAACAGCTGGAACAATCGCACCCGGGTCAAGTGCCCATTAGCTCCGGCGCCGGGAAACATGTGCCGGCCGCCTTCGGGCCGAAGCGCTAGCCAGCGCGCCAGCGCCTGGCTCGCCCGCGCGCCTACAGGCACCAGCCGCTGCTGCCCACCCTTGCCCGTGACGGTCAAGAATGGCGCATCACGCGGCGCGGCATCGCGCAGCAAGGAAACCAGCTCGCTCGCGCGCAGCCCCGAGCCATAAAGCAGCTCAAGCAGGGCCAGTGTGCGCACAGTTGCGGGATTGCCTCCTGCCGCCTCGCTCTCGGCTGCACCGAACAGCGCGGCGATCTGATCGTGCGACATCAACCGCGGCAACGGCCGGCGCGCGCGCGGACGCGGCAGCGCCGGCGATGGATCGTCCTCGCGCAGCCGCTCGTCGATCAGAAAGCCATAGAACTGCCGCAACGCAGAACACTTGCGGGCAAGGCTGGACGGCGCGAGATCTGACCATGCTGTGCCAAGCGAGGCCAGCGCATCACGGTCAGCTCCTGGCAGTGGCCCGATCACGGCTTGGGCACCTTCCAGATCGCGGCGATAGGCTGACAGGGTGTTTGCAGCAGCTCCCCGTTCGGCGGCGAGCATTGTCAGGAATGCGTCGATTTCGGCGGAAATCGCTCTAGCCCCGCGCCACGGCTTCCGCCGCGATCATCCGCGCTTCGGCGTCAAACCCGGTGCGGTGCAGTGCGGAGACGATGTGGTAGAGATGCAGCGGGGTCATCTTGGCCCAGCTTTCTCCCTGCATGCCCACCCCCGCAAGCAAGGCGACCAGCGCCGAATTGCCCACGCTCGCCGACTGCGAGATCATCTTCGTCCAGCGGGTTTCCCGTCTGAGATTCACTCCAAGCTTACCGGCGAATTCGCCCGCGTCCTGCGGTGAAACACGCTCCAGCCCGGCGAGACCTGCGAGCAAGAACGCGGATTTTCGGGCGTCATCGCTGGAGTCGTTGCCATAGAACGTGTCGAGTGCGGAAGCTTCCACCATTGCGGACCGGTTCGGCGCTGCCAGCACGAGCATGCCCCAGGCCGTGGTTCCGGTGTCCGCGAGAGGGGCCCAGCGCATTGCGTTGAGATCGAGCCCCGCCGTCAGCATCGAGGCGACGACATCCGCAGCATCATCGCCGAAACCCGATTCGGCAGGCATGCGGGCGGCGGCATAGGCAGTGAGCACCTGCCGGGAATGGCGCTGCCGCGCATCGGGCGCCCCGTCCCACAATTGCCGCATGGCGGCGAGGCGCGCACTGGCACTGTCTGCTACGTAAGCATCACGCAGCAATCCGGCGCGCGTTGCCCAATCGCCTTCGATGTCATCATTGGCGTAAATCTGGCTGTAAAGGTCGACCATCGCGGCGCTCGACAGAATGCCCGCACCCGCTGCATGGTCCGCGCCCGCCGCACGCGCGTCCAGACCCAGCATCGGCGCAGTGGCCGACATATAGTCGATCTGGCGCGGCGCATCTCTCATCAATGCCGGCGGTGGCTGGAGTCCGACGCCGATCGCCAGTGCATAGCGCCAGGGATTGAGCTCGTTCACCCCGTCCCATTCGATCTTGACTGCACGGCGCGCCTTGCCTGCTGCGCCGGCATATTTCTGCGCCAGCAACAGATCGATCTTGGGCATCGCATTGGCGCCCAATTGCTGGTCAAGCTGCGCGAGGCCCGCATTGCCATCACCTTGAAATGCCGTGCAGATCGCCCGGGCAGCTTGCCACTGGGCATCCTTGCGAGCCCCGCCCTGGATGGTCGCCGCCGGGCAGATCCCGGTGAAATCGGCGGTAAACACATAGGCATCGAGCGCAGCCTGCGTCAGTTCAGGGGTGTAATTGCCCGAATCGACATCCTGCACCAGCGCCCGAGCCGCCACGCCCTCGCCCATGCGCACCAGCAAGGCGGCGCGCAGCGCAGCGAAATCGGCCGGGTTCAATGCTGCCGGCGCATCAAGCCGCGATGCCAGAGCGCGGCGCAGCATGATATGACCCCAGCGCGAGACCATAACGCCCTTGTTTCCGGCAAGTGCCGCGCGGACTAGCGACGCATTCTGGCCCGCGAGCGATCCGGCAGGCAGTCCGCCTTCACTCTCGGCGAGCAGGCCGATCTGCTTCATCGAGCGCCGCGCGGCAGCGGGAATATCGAATTTCGGTCGCAGCCCGAGCAATTCGGTGAGTTCTTCCGAGGTCATCTTGGCCAGCACCTCGACCGGCGGTAGCTTGATGCCAGAAGGAACTGCCGGGCCGGCGACGGGCAGTCCAACCGACGCATCGCCTGCTTCAGCCGCCGATGGCGTGCGCTGGATGACCGGCGCCTGGCCGCCGGTAACGCCGCGAGCGGGAGCCGGTGCAGCGGCAGGCGCTGCCGGCGCGCGGGCTGGCGCTGCCTTTGGGGCTGGACGATCAAACCCGGGAGGCAAAAGTGATTCGGGCGAATCCTGTGCGGCCGCCCAGACCGAGGTCAAGGCCAGCGCTCCGCTGAGCAGGAAAACAACCTTTCTCATCACGTTCCTCCCGGAACCGGCACGGGCTCGGCAATGAGGCGTACAGGCTCACGCCCGCCATCAATCCAGGCATAGGCAAGGAGTGACAGCACTGCGGCGGCCAAAGCCAGAAGCAGGGTATTCCTGCGCATGTTCCGCGTCACTCGCGACCCTTCACCAATTTCTGCCCCGGCCCAATACTTGCGAACTCGCTTAACGCATCTATAGGCAGCGCTGCAATGGACAAGAGCGAAGACCTCCTATCTCAGGGCGAAATCGATGCGCTGGCGCAACGGATTGACCGTCCGGTGGTGCTGGTAGGCCTGATGGGGGTGGGAAAGACAAGCGTGGGCAGAAGGCTCGCCGCTGCGCTGCGCTGTCCCTTCATCGATGCCGACGAGGAAATCGAAACGGCCGCGCGGATGACCATCCCGGAAATCTTCGCCGCCTTTGGCGAAGCGCCTTTCCGCGACGGCGAGCGCCGGGTGATCGCAAGACTGATCGAGGATTCCGACGGCTGCCGGGTCATCGCAACGGGCGGCGGCGCTTTCTGCAACGCCGAAACCCGCGCGCTCATCCTCGGGCGGACGATTGCCGTCTGGCTGGACAGTGACATCGACACACTGCTCGAACGCACTGCCCGCAAGGACAATCGCCCGCTGCTGCGTGATGGCGATCCGCGCGAAACACTGACTCGCCTGCAAGAAGAGCGCCGCTCTGCCTATGCGCAGGCCCCCATTCATGTGATGAGCAACAACGGCCCCCAGACCCGCACGGTCGGCGAGGTGCTGAAGGGAATTGCGCAATGGCTGTAGTCCCCGTCGCGATTGCCGGTCGCCCCTATGAAGTGCGCATCGGCGCGGGGCTGCTCGCCGAACTGGCTGTCCACTGCCAGGGCCGGCTGCGCAAACGCCGGGTGCCGGTGGTGACTGATGCCAATGTCCACAGGGCATGGGGCCCGGTGGTCGAACATGCCCTGTCCGAAGCCGGCCATGAAGCCGTCTGGCGTATTCTGCCGCCCGGCGAGGCAAGCAAGAGCTGGGATCAGCTGGCGGCAACGGTCAATTGGCTGTTGGCCGAGGAAGTCGAGCGCGGCGACCATATCCTGGCGCTCGGTGGCGGGGTGATCGGCGATCTCACCGGCTTTGCCGCCGCGATCCTCAAGCGCGGCTGCCACTTCATCCAG
>JANLSP010000502.1:0-10104 GCA_031362485.1 Novosphingobium sp. | reverse complement strand
CGCCGCCAGTCCCATCTATAACCAGCCCGTCCTCGTGCTCTTCAATTCGCGCGCCAGCAGCGCCCAGCGCAGCAGCCATCACGGCAAGACGGTCCGATTCCTTGACCCGCAATTCATCAAGGCCAGACGTAATGGTGCGGCCTTGGGCGAGACTTGCTGCGACAAACAGCGCGGGGAATTCGTCGATCATGCTGGGGGCGATAGCGGGGTCGATGTCTATCCCGGTAAGCAGCGAATGCTTGACCAGCAAGTCCGCCACCGGCTCGCCGCCGACTAGGCGCGGGTTCACTTCCGTGATTCTGCCGCCCATCGTGCGCAGCACTTCGATCAACCCGGCTCGCGTCGGATTAAGTCCGACATTTTCGATGGTGAGTTCGCTGCCCGGCACCAGCAACGCAGCGACGATGAAGAAGGCGGCCGAAGAAGGATCGCCCGGCACTTCTATGGTTTGCGGGCGCAGTTCGGCCTCGCCGCGGATGCGAATCACGCGTTCTCCGCCAAGCTCCTCCACCCACAGCTCCGCGCCGAAGCCGGCGAGCATACGTTCGGAATGGTCGCGCGTCGCCACCGGTTCGGTGACTGAGGTGATGCCCGGCGTGTTCAGCCCGGCAAGCAAAATGGCGCTTTTCACTTGCGCGCTCGCCACCGGCAGGCGGTATTCGATCGGCACTGCCGGCGATGCGCCGCGCAGCGTCAGCGGCAAGCGGCCTCCCGGAGCAGCGGCGATGTCTGCGCCCATCCGGCTCAGCGGCTCGATCACCCGGCCCATTGGGCGGCTCGACAGGCTGGCATCGCCGATGAACGTCGCGGTGATCGGATGCGACGCGATAAGGCCCATGAGCAGCCGCGTCGACGTGCCCGAATTGCCCATGTCGAGCGCCTGGCCAGGTTGGAGCAGCGCGCCGACGCCGACCCCGTGGACGCGCCATTCGCCTTCCCCCAGTCGCTCGACCTCGCTTCCCATCGCCCGCATGGCGGCTGCGGTGGCGAGAACGTCCTCGCCTTCAAGCAGGCCGATGATCCGCGTCTCTCCCACTGCGAGCGCGCCGAGCATGATCGAGCGGTGACTGATCGACTTGTCGCCGGGCATGCGGATGCGCCCGCGCAACGGGCCGCTCGCCGAGAAACGGCGGGCGCGCGGAGCAGAGGAAGTGGGCTGGTTCACGCGCGGGCTTTTGACAGCGCGCCCGCGCTATGGCAAGGCGCGCCGCCTGTTGGGGTTCGGTCGCTTGCACCAAGCGCCAATTGCCACCATCTACGCAGATCATTCAGGCTCCCGCCCGGAGCCAGCACGAGGAAATTTCATGGCCAAGCCAGAATGGGGCGCCAAGCATGGCTGCCCGAAATGCGGCACCCGCTTTTATGACCTGGGCAAGGACGATCCCGTCACTTGCATCGATTGTGGCTATGCCTGGTCGCCCGAGCCGGTGCTCAAGTCGAAGCAGCCGATCCCCTATGAGGAAGTCAAGGAGAAGGTCTCCGAGGTCGCCGATGGCGATCTTGCCGAAGAGGATCTGGATATCGATGACGACGGCGATTCGCCGGACAACGATGTCGATCTGGGCGGCGATGACGATCTGGGTGTCGGGGTTGAAGGCAACGACGACGATAACTAAAGGGCCTTGCCAAGCGCGGGGTGCGGCCCTAGGGGGCTGCGTCCCGGCCTCACGGCGGGGAATCGGCTTTCCTCCCAAGGTTTGCCGGATGAATGGAATGGGGCCTTAGCTCAGCTGGGAGAGCGCCTGCATGGCATGCAGGAGGTCAGCGGTTCGATCCCGCTAGGCTCCACCAATTACGGAGCGGCCGATTTGCGGTCGGGATTGAGTTTTTGTGACAAGCTGGTCGGCGAGGTTTCGCCCACCGGCTCTTTTCGCGTTTCGGAGTTTGAGCAGCATGTTCGACAGCCTGAGCGACCGCCTTGGCGATGTCTTTGCGAAGCTGCGCGGGCGCGGTGCGCTGAGCGAGGCTGACGTGCGCGAGGCGATGCGCGAAGTGCGCATTGCCCTGCTCGAAGCTGATGTCGCGCTGCCGGTGGTGCGCCGGTTCATCGATTCGGTGACTGAACAGGCGGTAGGCGCCAATGTGTTGCGCTCGGTCACGCCGGGCCAGCAAGTGGTCAAGATCGTCAATGACGCGCTGACCGAGATGTTGGGCGGCGACACGCCTGCCGAGCTTGATCTCAATGCCGCGCCGCCGGTGGTGATCCTGATGGTCGGCCTGCAAGGCTCGGGCAAGACCACGACCACCGCCAAGCTTGCCAAGCTGCTCAAGGAAAAGCACGGCAAGAAGGCCATGATGGCCTCTCTCGACGTCAATCGCCCGGCCGCGCAGCAGCAGCTGGCCATTCTGGGCGAACAGGTCGGCGTTGTTACGCTGCCGATCATCGCCGGCCAGCAACCTACCGAAATCGCAACCCGCGCGCTGCAATCGGCCAAATTGCAGGCCATCGATGTACTGCTGCTCGATACCGCCGGGCGCCTGCATGTCGATGCAGCGCTGATGGACGAGATGAAGGCGGTCGAGGCCATCTCCTCGCCAAAGGAAGTGCTGCTCGTCGTCGATGCACTCACTGGCCAGGATGCAGTCAACGTCGCGCAGAGTTTTTCGGGCCAGGTTGATCTCACCGGCGTGATCCTGACCCGCATGGACGGCGATGCGCGCGGCGGCGCGGCGCTGTCGATGCGCGCTGTCACCGGCAAGCCGATCAAATTCGCGGGTACCGGAGAAAAGCTGGACGCAATTGAAGCGTTCAACCCGGGCCGCGTCGCCGGTCGCATTCTTGGCATGGGCGACATTGTCTCGATCGTCGAGAAGGCCGCCGCGAACATTGACGCGGAAGAGGCTGAAAAGCTCGCCGAGCGCATGGGCAAGGGCCAGTTCGACATGAACGACCTGCGCATGCAACTGCGCCAGATGCAGAAAATGGGCGGCATCGGCGCGCTGGCTGGCGTGCTGCCGGGGATGAAGAAGGCCAAGGCCGCGATGGCTCAATCTGGTATGAACGACCGCATGTTGCTGCGCATGGACGCGATCATCGGCTCGATGACCCCAAAGGAGCGCGCGCGCCCTGAACTGCTCAACGCCAAGCGGAAGATTCGCGTGGCCAATGGCTCCGGGATGCAGGTTCAGGACGTCAACAAGCTGATCAAGATGCACCAGGAAATGGGCAAGGCGATGAAACAGATCAAGAAAATGGGCGGACTCGCGGGCCTCGGCAAGATGTTCGGCGGCGGCAGCCCCACTGGCGGCATGGGTGGCGGCGGCCTGCCCGGACTCGGCGGCGGCGGTCTGCCGGCCAATCTCAGCCAATTGCTCAACAAGAAGTGAAATTTCAGGTCTAGTCAGAAAGGTAGTCAGTTATGTCAGTTGCAATCCGGCTTTCGCGCGGTGGTTCCAAGAAGCGCCCGTATTACAAGGTTGTAGTCTCCAACAGCCGCGCCCCGCGCGACGGCAAGTATCTCGAGCAGGTCGGCACCTACAACCCGCTGCTCGCCAAGGATGACGCCAACCGCGTCCGCCTGACGGAAGACCGGGTGCGTTACTGGCTCGGCGTTGGCGCCCAGCCGACCGACCGCGTCGCGCGCATGCTCGACAAGGCCGGGATCCAGGAACGTGCCGCGACCAGCAACCCCCAGAAGGGCGAGCCAGGCCAGAAGGCCAAGGACCGCGTAGAAGACCGTGCCAAGAAGGCCGAGGAAGCTGCCGAGGCCGCCGCAGCGGCTGCAGCCGCTCCGCCACCGGTGGTGGAGGACGTGGTCGAGGAAGCGCCCGCTCCCGAAGTTGCAGATGCGACGCAGCCCGAAGTCCCCGCAGAGGCTCCGGCTGAAGCCCCGGTTGAAGCCCCTGCCGAGGCACCCGCCGAATCGCCGGTGGAAACGCCAGCCGAGGTGCCTGCCGAAGTTCCCCCTGGCCCCGATGCGGTCCCCGAAGCGGTCAACGAAGCTACCCCGAGCAGCGATGCCGGCGACGAACCCGCTGCAGTCAGCGGCGAAAGCGCGCAGGACAACGCCGAGGGCTGACGCTTGCCCCAAGATCCTTCCGTCGCGCCTGCCTCCGATATTACCCTTGCGGCAATCATCGGGGCGCATGGCGTGACCGGAGAGGTCCGGCTCAAACTTTTCGGCGAGGGCGTAGCCGCTCTGAAGCAACACCGTGCCTTTAATGGCGGCTTGCTGACGGTGGTGAAGCTGAAGGACGACGGCAAGGGCGGCGCCATCGCGCGTTTTGCCGAGGTGGTGGATCGCACCGCGGCAGAGGCCCTGCGCGGCACTGCGCTCACCGTCCCCCGCTCCGCCTTGCCACCGCTGGGCGAGGGCGAGTATTACTTCGCCGATCTGATCGGCCTGCCTGCGGTCTCGACCGTGGGCGAAGATCTTGGCCACTGCGTTGCGGTCGAGAACTTTGGCGCAGGCGATGTGCTGGAAATCGAGAGGGCTAATGGCAAGCGCTTCATGGTGCCAATGAAGGCAGAAGCTGTTCCAGAGTGGGATGCGCGGATCGTGATTGACCCGGCCTGGGTGGAATAGTCTGTGCATTCCGTTTACACGGAGGCTGCACTGAAAACCGGCTTGGACTTCGCCACATTGCGGCAGTGATAGAAAAGGGCGAATGGTTCGAGCCATGACTTTCACCGCCGCCGTCATCACGCTCTACCCCGAGATGTTCCCCGGCCCGCTGGGTGTCAGCCTGGCAGGCCGCGCGCTGGTGGAGGGCAAGTGGTCGCTCGATGCCATCCTGTTGCGCGATTTTGCGATCGACAAGCACCGTACGGTCGATGACACGCCGGCGGGCGGCGGGGCGGGGATGGTGCTCAAGGCCGATGTGCTCGCGGCTGCCATCGATCATGCCCGTGCGGCTCATCCCGGTGCGCCCATTCTCGCCATGACCCCGCGCGGCAGGCCGCTGACGCAGGCCCGCGTGCGCGACCTCGCAGCTGGCCCCGGCGTCATCATCCTGTGCGGCCGCTTCGAGGGATTCGACGAACGCATCTTCGCCGCGCGCGCCATCGAGGAAGTCTCGATCGGCGACATTGTCCTCTCGGGCGGGGAGCCGGCCGCGCTGATGCTGCTCGATGCTTGCATTCGCCTGCTTCCCGGCGTAATGGGCGCCCCTTCCAGTGGGCTTGAGGAGTCGTTCGAGAACGGCCTCCTTGAATATCCCCACTATACCCGCCCGGTAGAATGGGAGGGTCGCACGATCCCCGAAGTGCTGCGATCGGGGGATCATGCGAAGATCGCGGAATGGCGAAAGCTCAGTTCCGAGATCGACACACGGTCACGCAGGCCGGACCTTTGGGAGCGCCATGAGGGCGTTCGGGTTCAGCCTGCCTCTGGCGCGCGGCGTGAAAAGAAGGACTTGGACCAGTGAACCTGATCCAGCAGATCGAAGCTGAGGAAATCGCCAAGGCGCTTGCCCGGCCAAATGTTGAAATCCCCGAATTCCGCGCCGGCGATACGCTGCGCGTGGGCGTGCGCGTTGTCGAAGGCGAACGCACCCGTGTCCAGGCCTATGAGGGCGTGTGCATCGCGCGCTCGAACAAGGGCATCGGCAGCAACTTCACTGTGCGCAAGATGAGCTTCGGCGAGGGCGTCGAGCGCGTCTTCCCGCTCTATTCGCCGAACATCGAAAGCATCACTGTGGTGCGCCGCGGCGTCGTGCGTCGTGCCAAGCTTTATTACCTGCGCGGCCGCACCGGCAAGCGCGCTCGTATCGCCGAGCGCAAGATTACGCGCAGCAGCGACGCCGGCCAGGCATGAGCGGAGACTGAATACACCATATCAGTTTGACGAACTCACCGAACGGCCGGCTCCTCAACAGGAGACCGGCCGTTTCGCTATCTGAAGGATTTGAACATGGGTTACCGGGTTGTTGTTGTCGGCGCGACCGGCAATGTCGGGCGCGAAATGATGAATGTACTCGCCGAGCGCAAGTTTCCTTGTGACGAAGTGGCGGCGGTTGCCAGCCCGCGCAGCCAAGGCACCACAGTCGAGTTCGGCGACACCGGCAAGATGCTCAAGTGTCAGAATATCGAAAATTTCGACTTCACCGGCTGGGACATCGCGCTGTTTTCGGCCGGTTCGGGTGTGGCCAAGGACTATGGCCCCAAGGCCGCCGCCCAGGGCTGCGTGGTGATCGACAACAGCTCGTACTGGCGGATGGACCCCGATGTGCCGCTGATCGTGCCTGAGGTGAACCCGGATGCCATCGATGGCTACAAGGCCAAGGGCATCATCGCCAATCCCAACTGCTCGACCGCGCAAATGGTCGTGGCTTTGAAGCCGCTCCACGATGCGGCGACGATCAAGCGCGTGGTGGTGGCCACCTATCAGTCGACCTCAGGCGCTGGCAAGGCGGGCATGGACGAGCTGTTCGAACAGACCCGCGCGGTCTTCATGCCGTCGGGTGAAATGCGCGAGCCGGTAAAGTTCACCAAGCAGATCGCCTTCAACGTCATCCCGCACATCGACAGCTTCCTCGACGATGGTTCGACCAAGGAAGAATGGAAGATGGTGGTCGAAACCAAGAAAATCATGGACCCCAAGATCAAGGTCCACGCCACCTGCGTGCGCGTGCCGGTGTTTGTCGGCCACTCGGAGGCGATCAATATCGAGTTCGAGAACGAACTGAGCGCCAGGAAGGCGCAGAACATCCTGCGCGAAGCGCCCGGCGTGATGCTGATCGACAAGCGTGAGGACGGCGGATACGCAACCCCGGTTGAATGTGTTGGCGACGGAGCGACCTTTGTTTCCCGCGTGCGCGAAGACCCGACGGTCGAGAATGGCCTCGCGATCTGGTGCGTCTCAGACAATCTTCGCAAGGGCGCAGCGCTCAATGCTGTGCAGATTGCCGAACTGCTCGGGCAGCGGCACCTGAAGAAGGGCTGATGGAAGCGGAATTCATTTCCGGTCACGGCGGCGTACGGATTGCCGTGCACCGCCTTGGTGCGGGGAGGCCGGTGCTGCTCCTCCACGGCCTGTTTTCCAGCGCCGAGGTCAACTGGACTAAGTTCGGCACGGCAGACCGCTTGGCCGAGGCCGGCTTCGCCTGCATCATGCCTGACTTGCGCGCCCACGGCCAAAGCGAGGCGCCGCACGATGCGGACGCCTATCCCGCCGACGTGCTGGTCAAGGATGTGCTCGCGCTGGTTGCAGAGCTCGGCCTTACCGACTACGACCTCGCCGGCTTCTCACTTGGCGCGCGCACGGCAGTGCAAGCGGTTATCGCCGGGCTTAAACCGCGGCGACTGGTGCTTGGCGGGATGGGGCTGGAAGGCCTGTCCGGCTGGGCACGGCGCTCGGCGCATTTCATCGATGTGATCGATCGTTTTGGCACCATTGAGCGCGGCGATCCTGCATTCATGGCGCAGGCCTTCATGAAGACCATGCGCGTTGATCGGACGGCGACGCGGCAATTGCTACTCTCGGTCGCCGATGTGCCGCAGCCCGCCCTGGCGCGCCTGACCATGCCGACACTGGTAGTCTGCGGCGCCGACGACGACGACAACGGTTCGGCCCCAGCGCTAGCTGCAGCGCTTGTCGATGGGCATTACGCCGAAGTTCCCGGCAATCACATGAGTTCGGTGACTAGAGCCGAATTCGGCGAGGCCATCGCGCAGTTTCTTGCCGCCTGATGGTCAGCAACGGCGATCATTGCAAGGTCACTGCCGGCACCCACAAGGGGCGCTCGGGAGTGGTCGAGGACTGGAAGCTCTCCAAGACCGGCCAGGCGACGATCACTGTGCGAGAAGAGGGCGGCGCGCGGTTCAAAACCCTGGCGCGCAATGTGACGCCTATCTGAACGCCTAACGAAATGGCGGCTCGTTGAAGGCCCGCAGCTTGCGGCTGTGCAGCCGCGGGCCTTCGGCACGCAGCAGTTCGCAGGCCAGCACGCCGATCTTGAGGTGCGCCGCGATGGCTTCTTCGTAGAAACGGTTGGCCTGCCCCGGCAGTTTGATCTCGCCGTGCAGCGGCTTGTCAGAGACGCAGAGCAGAGTCCCGTAGGGCACGCGGAAGCGGAAGCCCTGCGCGGCGATGGTCGCGCTTTCCATGTCGATGGCGATGGCGCGGCTCTGGCTGAAGCGGAAGGCGCTGTCAGTATAGCGCAGCTCCCAGTTGCGGTCATCGGTGGTGACCACCGTGCCTGTGCGCATCCGCTTCTTCAGGCTTGCGCCGCTATCGCCGCTGACGGACTCGGCGGCGCTGGCCAGAGCCACCTGCACTTCGGCGATGGCGGGAATCGGGATTTCAGGCGGCAGCACCATGTCGAGCACATGATCGTCGCGCAGATATGCATGAGCCAGCACATAGTCGCCGATTCGCTGGGTGTCGCGCAAGCCGCCGCAATGGCCGATCATCAGCCAGGCTTCGGGGCGCAGCACCGCAAGATGGTCGCAGATCGTTTTGGCGTTCGACGGCCCGACGCCGATGTTGACCAAGGTGATTCCTCCGCCATCCTCGCCGATGAGGTGATAGGCCGGCATCTGGTGGCGGCGCCAGGCGGTGTCTGACAGGCGCTCGCGGGCATTGGCGACCGGCTCGTCAAGCAGCAGCCCGCCCGCGCCTGACAACGCCACGTAGCCACCCTTGCCAAGCTGCAGCGCGGCCCAATCGACAAATTCATCGACATAGCGGTGATAATTGGTGAACAGCACGAAGCGCTGGAAATGCTCGACGCTGGTGCCGGTATAATGCGCCAGCCGCGCCAGGCTGAAATCGGTGCGCAAGCCATCAAACAACGACAGCGGAATGTCGGCACCGGGGCCGGAAAGGTCGATGCCATCGGCCAGCTCGTCGCCGATCATGGCCAGCTCGGTTGAGGGGAAATGGCGGGCGAGTTCTTGCGGGCTGACCGCTCCGAGGCCTGAGCTGGCATCGATCACATAGGGAAACGGGATTTCCTGCGCGGAGCGGATGACGTCCACTTCGATCGCGTAATCATCGGCGATCAGTGCTAGCTGCTCGGCAAGGTAGCGGCCGAAAAATGCCGGCCGCGTGACGGTGGTGGCAAAATTCCCCTCGTGCGCGAGCCGTCCGAAGGCGCGGGTGAGATCGGGCCTGGTCTCGACCCCGGCGTAGCGGATGCGCAGCTCGGGATAGCACCAGGCGCGGTCCGTGCGTCGCCCGGGTGGAGGCAGAGTGCCATGGGATGCAAAAGCCAGAATGTCGCTGCGCAGGCAGGCAACTGCTTCATCATAGATGCGGGCAAGCTCCGCAACGATCTGGGGGCTGGATTTCATCGCCTCAATTCTATCGCGGGATGCCCGAGATAGCAAAGGGCCAGATAGCAAAGGGGGCGCCGAAACGCCCCCTCCCTATTCGGCAATCGCCAGAAGTCAGGCCTCCTCAGCCGGCGCCTCAGCCGCCGGCGCGGCGTCCTCGTCGGCGGCAATCGTGCCTGGCTCAGCATTGGGATCGAACTTTTCGGTGAAGCCGGTCGGCGCCGCTTCTTCTTCGAACATTGCGGCAAGCACATCGACGCCGGCTGCCTGCTGGTCGGCCTCGTCGGTCGAGCGGGCAACATTGACCTTGACCGTCACCGACACTTCCGGGTGAAGAGCAACGCGAACGTCGAACACGCCGATAGTCTTGATCGGACGTTCGAGCACTACCATCGCCTTGGCGACCTTGGCACCCTGTTCGTTGAGCGAATCGACGATATCGCGCACTGCGACCGAACCATAGAGCTGGCCCGAGTTCGATGAAGCGCGGATGAGCACAACGCTCATGCCGTCAACGGTCTTGCCCTGGATCTCAGCTTCGCCACGGCGGTCCGCATTGTCCGATTCGATGCGGGCGCGATTGGCTTCGAAAACCTTGCGGTTGGCTTCGTTGGCGCGGAGCGCCTTCTTGCCGGGCAGGAGGAAATTGCGCGCGTAACCGTCCTTGACGGTGACGACATCGCCGATCGAGCCGAGCTTTTCGACGCGTTCGAGGAGGATGATCTGCATGGGGAAGTCCCTCCTATTTCACGAGATAGGGCAGAAGGCCCAGATGGCGGGCGCGCTTGATCGCCTGGCCCAGCTCACGCTGCTTCTTGGCAGAAACGGCAGTGATGCGGCTCGGCACGATCTTGCCGCGTTCGGACATGAAGCCCTGCAACAGACGC
>JANLSP010000496.1:0-2966 GCA_031362485.1 Novosphingobium sp. | reverse complement strand
GATGGCGGCCGGCGCGCTGGGAGTTTCGGGCTCGCGCATTCTTGAGCACCTTTCGAGCAAAGGAGAGCACGTTCCCGGGACTTTTGCCGTCGAGGAAGAACTGCTGGCGCTTGCCCGGGCGATGGGCGAAAGCGGGCGCGGCACTTTCCAGATTGTGCCGCTGGGCGGCGGCGGCAACACCATGGGCACAGCTGCAACGCTGGACGAGCGGCTGGAGGAACATGCCCGGATTGAGCGGATTGCTGCGGAATCTGGCCGTCCCGTCACCTACCTGCTGCATTCCTATGAACATGCGCCCGATGAATGGCGGCAATTGCTTGATTGCAGCGAGAGAGCGAATGCACGAGGCCACCAAGTCGTCCCGCAGGTTGCGGCTCGCGGGCTGGGCATCCTGCTGGGGCTCGATGGGTTCCACATTTTTGCGCGCCGTCCGTCCTATCTTGACATCGCACATTTGCCGCGCGCCGTGCGGGCGGAGGCGATGCGCGATCCTGCGCGGCGGCAGGCGATCCTTGCCGAAGGCAATTTGCCGCCCGAGCCCTCGCAGGCCCGAGTCCATATGATGGCGGAGCGCTTCGCCACCATTCTCGAACGCTTCCATGTGCTCGATGCGTCATTGGACTACGAGCCTGACCAGAACCGCCGGCTTGACCGGATCGCCGCGCAGCGTGGCTGCTCGATGGCGGAAGTGTTCTACGACACCATGGCAGCAGGCGATGGCAGCGCGATGATCGTCGATTTCGTGTTGAACTACGTCGGCGGAAACCTTCAGACCGTCCACGATATGATGGTCCATCCCCAGACGGTGAGCGGACTAGGCGATGGCGGTGCGCATCTGGCGCTGATCGCGGATGCCTCAATGCCAACATTCGGCCTCAGCTTCTGGAGCCGGGACCGCACGCGAGGCGATCGGATCCCGCTTGAACTGAGCGTCTATAAACAGACCGGCAAAGCCGCACAGCTATATGGCCTTGCCGACCGCGGGACGATCGAGATCGGCAAACGCGCCGACATCAATGTCATCGATTTCGCGCGACTGGGCATCGACCCTCCAGAAATGCGCTTTGACCTGCCAAAAGGTGCAGGGCGGATGATGCAGAAAGGGCATGGTTACCTCGCGACAATGGTCGAAGGCACAATCACCCGGCGCAACGATGAGGCTACCGGCGCACGGCCGGGCAGGCTGGTACGCGCGGCCTGACATGTCACAGGCACGACAGCGGCAGTATGACTTCTAGGCAAGGGGTATCAATGGACCGACATTTCCTCATGGGCATTGACCTTGGCAGCAGCGGCGTGCGCTCCGTCGTGGTGGACGCGCGCGATGGATGTGCCGCGGCCGCCTCCCGGGTATGGACGTTCCCGAGAGCTGAGCATCCATCGGGGCTTGGCTATGATATCGATCTTGACCTGACCTGGGCGTTGGTGGGCGAGGCGTGCCGCGAGGCTGTCACCAGCGCAGGGGCCAGCGGGGAAGAGATTGCTGGGGTCGCTGTCTCGGCGATCCGGCTGGGAACCGTGATCATCGACAAGCAGGGCAATACCCTGTTTGCGTCGCCCAATCGGGATGCCCGGGCCAGTGCGGAAGGTGCGGAGATCGCGGCGGAACTGGGTGCCGAGCTCCTTCTGGAAACAGGAACCTGGCCGTCGGCGCTCCATCTCCCGGCCCGCTTTCGCCTCTTGCAACGGGACATGCCCGGACTGCTGGACGGGGCCGATTGCATATTCAGTCTGGGCGACTGGCTCAATTTCAGGCTCTGTGGGGCGCGGGCCACGGATCACTCGCAGGCCGGGGTGACCCAGCTCTACGGGCTCGCGTCGCGCGAATGGAATCGCGAGCGGATTGCTAGTCTCGGAATCTCCCCTGACATTTTCCCCGAAGTGCGTGATTCGGGGAGTGTTCTGGGCACGGTCGGTGGCGAAGCGGCGGCGCATATCGGCGTCTCCATTGCGACCGTCGTCGGCCTTGGCGGGGGAGATTCACAGTGCAGCCTGCTGGGCGCGGGCGCAGTGCACCCCGGCGACTTTGGTTGCATCGGCGGCACTACAGTGCCGGTCATGGTCGTCTCGGACCGGCCTCTGGTCGATCCTCAAGGGCGCACCTGGGGCGGCCATCATGTCGTGCCCGGTCAGTATGTGCTTGAGAGTTCGGCGGGCATCATGGGCGAGACTCTGACTTTCATGGCCCGTCTGCTGTTTCCCGATGCGCCCGAACCGGAACTGCGCCTGCTGGCCGAGGCCAGTCTGTCTGAATATGGCGCGAAAGGCATGGTCTCCACCTTCGGCGCGGACGCCACGGATTTCCGCAATCCGGGCCTGCCAGCAGGAACAATTGCGCTGAGCCACTTTACCTGTTCTGCCGACGAGCACCCGCGCCGCTACCTGTGCCGGGCGGTCGTGGAAGGCTATGCCTGCGCGCTCCGGCTGAACATCGATGCGGTAGCAGAAATCGCCGGGGTACGTCCGGCAGCCATTTATCTGTCAGGGGGGATGTCGCGCAGCGGTGTGCTGGCGCAGGTTCTGGCAGACATTGCCCATGCTGCGGTGACACGCGCCGCCGAGCCGAGCACATCGGCGCTTGGCGCGGCGATCTGCGCGGCAGTTGCTTCTGGCCTCCACGCCGATTTCACCGCTGCGACCAGGGCGCTGGTTCGCAATTGCGATACCGCGTATCCCGCTACGGAGGTCCGCCAAATCGCTGAACAGATCTATGTGCAGTGGCTCGCGTTGCGCGGCGCGGCAGCCGGGGAGTTTACACCCAGGCTCAGCGACCATTTCCGCGCCACGCTGGTCGGTCAGGCCATGGCTGCGGGCGCGAGTGCGACGCGGCAGGCTCCCGCGCAATCCGCGCTGGTGACCGCGCCGTTCGATCCTGTCTCGCTGGCGAGGCTGGGCAGGTCTGTCGATATCGAATACGCCAGCATTCGCGAAACCCGCAAGATTCTGAAGGGGGATGATCTGGTCGC
>JANLSP010000485.1:0-2513 GCA_031362485.1 Novosphingobium sp. | reverse complement strand
CACCGAATGCACCGGATTTCGCGCAAGGATGGTGATCGCGCCCGAGGCGATGACCATGGTGGCGAAGAGATAGAAGGCGATGACGTGGATCATGTGCCGCGCCCCTAACGATAGGCCGCATCGGCTTCAAGGTTCGCGGCAATCGCCCGCTCCCACTTGTCCCCGTTGGCCAGCAGTTTCGCCTTGTCGTAGAGCAGCTCTTCACGCGTTTCGGTCGCATATTCGAAGTTCGGCCCTTCGACGATGGCATCGACCGGACAGGCTTCCTGGCAGAACCCGCAATAGATGCATTTGGTCATGTCGATGTCGTAACGCGTGGTCCGGCGGCTACCGTCCTCGCGCGGTTCCGCTTCGATGGTGATCGCCTGCGCCGGACACACCGCCTCACACAGCTTGCAGGCAATGCAGCGCTCCTCGCCATTGGGATAGCGGCGCAGCGCATGCTCGCCGCGGAAGCGCGGGCTCAGCGCGTTCTTCTCGAACGGATAGTTGATCGTCGCCTTGGGCTTGAAGAAATACTTCAAGGTCAGCCAGTGCGCCTTGAGGAATTCCCACAAGGTGAACGCCTTGATGATTTGCGCGACGCTCATGCCCCATACCTCGTCAACATCAGATAGCCGCTGACCAGCACGACAAAACCAAGTGAAACCGGCAGAAACACCTTCCAGCCCAGTCGCATCAGCTGGTCATAGCGATAACGCGGCACGGTCGCTTTCACCCAAGAGAAGACGAAGAAGAAGTAGGCGATCTTGAGGATCAGCCACAGCCATCCGGGGATCCAGTAGAGAATTTCCAGCTCCAGCGGCGGCAGCCAGCCACCGAAGAACAGGACCGCGTTGAGCGCACACATCAGCAGCACGTTGGCATATTCGCCGAGCCAGTAGAGCGCGAAGGACATTGAGGAATATTCGGTCTGATAGCCGGCAACCAGTTCACTTTCCGCCTCGGTCAGATCGAACGGCGCGCGCGCCGTTTCAGCCATGCCGGAGATGAGGAACATCACCCACATCGGGAACAGCAGCGGATTGAACACGAAGCCGTTGAACAGGCCAAAAACATGGCCGCGCTGCGCCATCACGATCTGGTTGAGGTTGAAACTGTCCGCCCAAAGCACCACGCAGATCAGGATGAAGCCGATCGAGACTTCGTAGCTGATCATCTGCGCGGCGGCGCGCATCGCGCTGAAAAACGGGTATTTCGAGTTCGACGACCAGCCGGCAATGACCACGCCGTAAACCCCTAGGCTGCTGATCGCGAGGACATAGAGCAGCCCGACATTGATATCCGCCAGCACCGCGCCCGAATTGAACGGGATCACCGCCCAGGCCATCAGGGCCACAGTAAAAGTGATGATTGGCGCGATCAGGAACAGGCCCTTGTTCGACGCGGAGGGAACGATGGTTTCCTGCAGGAACACCTTCAGCCCATCGGCGAAGCTCTGCAGCAGGCCAAACGGCCCGACGACATTCGGCCCCCGGCGCAGCGCCATTGCCGCCCAGATCTTGCGGTCGGCATAGATTACCATGGCGACACTGAGCATGACCGGCAGCGCGATCAGCAGGATGCCGGCGATGGTCGCGGTGAACCATGCCCAGTCGTAGGTCATACCCCAGCTCTGGAACAGCGCAGTCATTCCGCCGCCTCCGCATAGTCTGCCCCATGCAGCAGTTCGGCAGAGCAGCGCTGCATCGTCTCGCTGGCGCGAGCGATGGGGTTGGTGAGGTAGAAGTCGCGGATCGGATAGGCGATCGCGCCTGCGGCGCCAGCCTTGCCTTTGGGCAGCTTCGTGCCGAAATCGGCGAGGCCATCGCGGCCCAGCGCCGGAACCTGCGCAACCATCGCGGCGCGCAGTTCCTCGAAGCTGTCAAAGCCGACCGACACGCCCAGCGCATCCGCCAATGCCCGCAGGATAGTCCAGTCCTCGCGGGCATCGCCGGGGGCAAAGACGGCCTTGTCGGCGAACTGCACCCGGCCTTCGGTGTTGACGAAAGTGCCGGGCTTCTCGCTGAAAGCCGCGCCGGGCAGGATGACATCGGCCATATGCGCAGAGCGGTCGCCGTGATGGCCGATATAGACCTTCAGGCTGCCCGCGAACCGGCTGTAATCAATGGCATCCGCGCCCAGCGAAATCAGCACCTTGGGAGCCGCCTTGGCGAGATCCGCAACGCCGCCCTTCTGCGCATAGCCCAGCATCAGCGCGCCCATCTGGCTGGCTGCGAGGTGGAGCACGTTGAAGCCGTTCCAGCTCTCACGGACGAGATTAAACTTGGCCGACAGCGCCAGCGCCGCATCGAGGCCGCCAGCTGCAAGTGCGCCGTGGCCGACGATGATCGCCGGGCGCTCAGCCTTGGTCATCGCGTCGGAAACCGCCTTGGGCAGCTTGTCCAGCACCTTGAGATCATCGCCGAGGAACTCGCCGCCGAACGTGGTCTCCCACTCCGGTCCGACGAGGAACACCTTGGCCCCGCCTTTAACGGCCTTGCGCAAGCGGACATTGAGCAGCGGCGCTTCCC
>JANLSP010000436.1:0-4179 GCA_031362485.1 Novosphingobium sp. | reverse complement strand
CTCGGCGTGCCGGTGCAATCCAAGGCGCTCTCCGGGCAAGACAGCCTGCTCTCCATTGTTCAGATGCCCGCGGGGATTCCCGTCGGCACGCTGGCCATCGGCGAGGCGGGGGCAACCAACGCCGGGCTGCTGGCGGCATCGATCCTGGCGACGCAGGATCCCGCGCTGGCCGAGCGGCTGAAGGCGTTCCGCGCGGCGCAGAGCGAAAGCGTGGCGGAGAGGCCCAGCTGAGGCGATGATTCCACCCGGAGAGACCAACGGCATATTGGGCGGCGGCCAGCTTGGCCGCATGCTTGCCGTAGCTGCTGCCCAGCTCGGTTACCGGGTGCACATCTATGCGCCCGAGCCCGACAGCGTGGCTGCCGAAGTCAGTGCTGCTTTCACCAATGCCGATTGGCTGGACCGCGAGTCCATGGCCCGCTTCGCCGGTGATTGCGCGGTGATCACCTACGAGTTCGAGAACGTGCCGGTAGCGCCAATCGCCGCGCTCGCTCCGGTCATGGTGCTGCCCCATCCCCGCGCGCTGGAGACCGCGCAGGACCGGCTGGCTGAAAAGCGCTTCGTCAGCCAGCTCGGCCGAACGCCCGCGCCCTTCGCTCCGGTGGACAGCGATGCCGATCTGGGTGCCGCAATCGGGCAGATCGGCGCGCCCGGCATCCTCAAGACCCGGCGCGACGGTTATGACGGCAAGGGCCAGTGGCGCATCGGGACGCTGGACGACGCTGCAACGCTCGACCTGCCCGGCACGCCGCTGATCTATGAGGGCTTCGTCACCTTCTTTGCCGAATTCTCGGTCATCCTCTGCCGCGGGCAGGATGGCGACATCCGCTATTGGGACAGCGCGGAAAACGTGCACGCGGGCGGCATCCTGGCGCGATCGAGCGTGCCTGCCCGCCCGCGCGTGCTGGAACAGGTGCCGGCAGCCCGCGCCCTTGCAGCGCGGATTGCCGAAGCGCTGGACTATGTCGGTGTGCTGACAATCGAATTTTTCGCCACCGACAACGGCCCTGTGTTCAACGAAATGGCCCCACGCGTTCACAATTCCGGGCACTGGACCATCGAAGGCGCGCTAACCAGCCAGTTCGAGAATCACATCCGCGCGATTTGCGGACTGCCGCTGGGCGATACCCGGCTCGCCGTTCCGGCGGCCGAAATGCGCAACCTGATCGGCGATGAGGCGGATGACTGGGCGGCGATCCTGGCCGACCCCGCCAACCATCTCCATCTTTACGGCAAGGGCGAGGCCCGCCCGGGCCGGAAGATGGGCCATGTCACGCGGCTGGTGCTGGCCTGATGCGCGAGATATTCCTGATTGCCGCCATGGCCGCGCGCCGCGTCATTGGCGCGAATGGGGCAATGCCCTGGCATATTCCGGCTGACCTGCGCCGCTTCAAGTCGCTGACCATGGGCCTGCCGATGGTGATGGGCCGTAAGACCTTTGATTCGCTGCCGGGGGTGCTGCCGGGGCGGCGGCATATCGTAGTGACCCGCGATCCTGACTGGGCGGCAGAAGGGGTTGAAGTGGCGAACAGTATCGAGGCCGCGCTCGCCCGCGCCAATGCGGCCCACATTGCGGTGATCGGCGGCGGCGAAATCTATGCCCTCGCGCTTCCGCGTGCCACGCGGATCGAGCTGACCGAAGTGCACGCCGACTATGCCGGCGATGCCTTCATGCCGTCGCTTGGAGACGGCTGGTGCGAGACATTCCGCGAGAAACATGCCGCGCAAGATGGCCGTCCTGCCTTTGCTTTCACCACCCTGAAGCGCGAGGCCGCAGCCAGGCCATGATCCGCCTCGACCATCGTCTGGCCATCCCCGAGAATCTGCGCGGTGCGATCATCGCGCTGGGGAATTTCGATGGCTTCCACCTCGGCCATCAGGCCGTGGTCGGCGAGGCGCTGGGTTGGGCGCGAAGCAATGGTCGCCCCTGCATCGTCGCCACCTTCGATCCGCATCCTATGCGCCATTTCAAGCCCGATACCGCGCCCTTCCGGCTGACGACGCTCGATCAGCGGCAGGAGCTGTTCGCCGCTGCGGGTGCGGACGCCATGCTGGTGTTCCACTTTGACACGGCCATGGCCAGCGAGCCCGCAGAGAGCTGGGCCGATGGCATGATCCGCCGCCATCTTGGCGCGGCGGGCATCGTCACCGGCGAGGACTTCACCTTCGGCAAGGGCCGCGGCGGCAATCCGGCGCTGCTGCGCGCGCGCGGCGTCGAAACCCGCACTGTGGCAGCCGTGCATGATGAAACAGGCGTGATCTCGTCGAGCCGCATCCGCGCCGCGCTGCAGGCGGGTGACTGCTCCGAGGCCACGCGCCTGCTCACCCGACCCTTCGCCATTCGCGGCACGGTCCAGCACGGTGACAAGGTCGGCCGCACCATCGGCTTTCCGACCGCCAACCTCGATCTCGGCAGCTACCTGCGCCCGCATTACGGCATCTATGCTGTGACGGGCCGTCTCCCGGACGGGAAAATTCTGCAAGGCGCGGCCAACATCGGTGTTCGGCCGACGTTCGATCCGCCCAAGGAACTGCTTGAGCCGTTCTTTTTCGATTTTTCGGGCGATCTGTATGGGCAGGAGGTCGAAGTGGCCTTCCACCACTTCCTGCGCGGCGAGGCCAAGTTCGATACGCTGGAGGCATTGACGGCGCAAATGCAGCGGGATTGCGACGAGGCGAGGAAACTTCTAAGCGCCGCCCCACAATGACCGAACAACGCGACTATAGAGAAACTGTCTTCCTGCCGAAGACCGATTTCCCCATGAAGGCCGGCTTGCCGCAAAAGGAGCCAGGCATCCTCGCGCGCTGGCAGGCCGATGACATTTACCGGCAGCTGCGCGAAGCCCGCGCGGGCCGCGAAAAGTTCATCCTCCACGATGGCCCGCCCTATGCCAATGGCGACATGCACATCGGCCACGCGCTCAACCATATCCTGAAGGACATGGTGGTGCGCACGCAGACATTGCTCGGCAAGGATGCGCCCTATGTGCCCGGCTGGGATTGCCACGGCCTGCCGATCGAATGGAAAGTCGAGGAGCAATACCGCAAGAAGAAGCTCGACAAGGATCAGGTCGATCTGGTTGAGTTCAGAGCCGAATGCCGCGCCTATGCGCAAGGCTGGGTGGATAAACAGCGCGAGCAACTGAAGCGGCTGGGCGTCAATGCCGACTGGGACAATCCCTACCTGACGATGGATTTTGCAGCCGAGGCGACGATTGTTGCCGAGCTGATGAAGTTTGCGGAGTCAGGCCAGCTCTATCGCGGTGCCAAGCCGGTGATGTGGTCGCCGGTCGAAAAGACCGCGCTGGCCGAGGCCGAGGTCGAGTATGAGGATATTGTCTCGACGCAGATTGATGTGGCGTTTGAGATTGTTGAGTCGCCGATTGCCGAGCTGGTCGGCGCACATGCGGAGATTTGGACGACTACGCCGTGGACGATCCCGGTCAATCAGGCTTTGGCTTATGGGTCTGATGTTGAGTATGTGCTCGTCGATGTGAACTGCGTCGGCATTGGATTTGAAACAGAGAAGTTGGTTCAGGCGGCAGCGCTTCTTGGGGGCCGACAATTCTTGGTTGCAACTGAATTGCTAGCGCAATGGTCGCAAAGGCTGTCGGCATGTTTTTCGGCAAACTTGGGCGCGGTCCAAGTCCAAACTCATGAGGTCTGGCGCGGCAAAGGCTCCGACCTCGCCGGAACCATCGCCCGCCACCCGATGCACGCGCTCGGCGGCTTCTTTGCCAAGCCGCGCCCCTTCCTCGATGGCTCCGACTTCGTCACCACTGAGACCGGCACCGGACTCGTCCACATGGCTCCGGACCACGGTGAGGACGACTTTGCGCTGTGCAAGTCGGTCGGCATCGAGCCGGTCTTTGCGGTGGAAGGCGACGGCAAGTATCGCGCCGACTGGCTGTGGCTCGGCGGGCTGGGCAGCGTCATTAACCCCAAGTTCAACGCGCCAGATGGCCCGATCTGCGAGGCGCTGCGCGAGGCGGGCGGATTGCTCGCTGCCTCTGCGGACTACAAGCATTCCTATCCCCATTCATGGCGCTCCAAGGCCAAGGTGATCTATCGCTGCACGCCGCAGTGGTTCGTGCCGATGGACCGGGAACTGGCCCCCTCCGCCTCGCTCCGCTCGGCACCTCCCCCAGGGGGGGAGGATTTGGGTGGCGCTGAAAATCC
>JANLSP010000429.1:0-3734 GCA_031362485.1 Novosphingobium sp. | reverse complement strand
TTATCTGTCAGGGGGGATGTCGCGCAGCGGCGTGCTGGCGCAGGTTCTGGCAGACATCGCCGATGCTGCGGTGACACGCGCCGCCGAGCCGAACACTTCGGGGCTTGGCGCGGCGATCTGCGCGGCAGTTGCTACTGGCCTCCATGCCGATTTCTCTGCTGCGACCAAGGCGCTCGTTCGCAATTGCGATGCCGCCCAACCTGCCATGGAGGTCCGGCAAGTCGCGGAACAGACGTATACGCAGTGGCTCGCCTTGCGCGGCGCGGCGGCCGGGGAGTTTACACCCAGGCTCAGCGACCATTTCCGCGCCACTCTGGTCGGTCAGGCCATGGCTGCGGGCGCGAGTGCGGCGCGGCAGGCTCCCGCGCTATCCGCGCTGGTGACCGCGCCGTTCGATCCTGTCTCGCTGGCGAGGCTCGGCAGGTCTGTCGACATCGAATACGCCAGCATTCGCGAAACCCGCAAGATTCTGAAGGGGGATGATCTGGTCGCTGCGCTCACTGGCAGCCAGATATTCATTACCGAGGCAGATATCGTCGATGCCTCCGTGGTTTCCCGGCAGCCCGACTTGCGGCTGGTCGTCGCTTGCCGGGGCAATGCGGTCAATGTTGATGTCGAAGCCTGCAGCGCATTCGGCGTGCCGGTGTTGTTTACTCCAGGCCGCAATGCGGCGGCGGTTGCCGATCTGACGGTCGCCTATATGCTGGCGCTCTCGCGCAAGCTAACCAGCGCCGCGCATTTTCTCAAGCAAGAGAAGGTCAAAGCGGGCGAGCCGGCCATGCTGGCCGAAGCGTTTTCAACCCTCAGGGGGCGCGAGCTATGGGGCAAGACCATCGGCCTGATCGGCCTTGGTGCCGTGGGCAGGGCCGCCGCCAGCCGCTTGCAGGGCTTTGGCGCGCGGCTCATCGCGGCAGACCCGATGATCAGTGCCGAGCAGGCTGCGCTTGCCGGTGTCGAACTGGTCAGCCTTGATGCTCTGCTGGCGCTGTCTGATTTCGTCAGCCTGCACGCGGCCGTCACGTCGGCGACACACAACATGATCGGGCCTGAGCAATTCGCAAAGATGAAGCCGGGGGCATTCCTCATCAACACGGCGCGCGCGCAACTGGTGGACGAAGTGGCCCTGCTCGATGCCCTCCAGCAGGGCACGCTTGGCGGTGCCGCACTCGATACTTTCCTCGAAGAGCCTCCCGGGTTCGATCATCCGCTCGTGCAGCATCCCAATGTGCTGTGCACGCCGCATATCGGCGGCAACACCGCTGAAGTGGCACAGCATCAGGGCGTGATTGTCTGCACGGCCATCGAGCAATTGCTCGCCGGCGATAAGCAGGTGGCCTGCCTCAACCCCGAAGTGCTGGGCAGTTTCGATTGGTCGGCGCCTCGGCCGCGGCCGGGCCCCGAAGTACTCGCGACCTTGCTCAGCAAACCGCCGCCGGGTGTGTCCGATTTGCAGCGGGACCAGAATGCCGGCGTCAAACATCACGGCGTCAGGCAAGCACAAAGCCCTGCCGCTACGCCAGCAAAGAAGGACTGAAGCACAATGTCAGACGCATCCACGCCCGATCAGCGCCAGCAACTGATCGACGCGGTCAACGAACTTTACCAGTTCCACATCATCACTGCGACCGGGGGCAACGTCTCGGTGCGGTGCGACGATAATCCCGACGAATGCTGGGTCACGCCCAGCGGCATCTTCAAGGGCGACCTGCGGCCCGAACTCATGGTGCGCATCAGGATGGACGGCGAAAGGCTGGATCCCGATGCGCCGAAGCCGTCGTCGGAATGGCCCTTTCACACCCAGACGCTGATCAAGAAGCCAAAGGCCATGGCAGTGATCCACGCTCACGCGCCCTATGCGACGATCATGGCCAACACGGGCCTGCCTTTCCTGCCCGTGTCCAGCGAGGCGGCGTTCTTTGGCGAGATCCAGCGCATTCCGTTCACCATGCCGGGCACCAATCAGCTGGCGGAACTGGTATCGGACGGGCTGAAATCGGAATCGGTGGTGCTGATGGAAAACCACGGCATTGTCGTCACCGGCACATCGCTGCGCCGGGCTTGCGACACGGTCCAGATTATTGAGCGCACCTGCGAGGTGATCATCGGCTGCTACCAGGCGACCGGCAAACCGCCTAAGGTTCTTCCGTCAGAGGCTGTGACGTTGCTTCGCAGCTATGCCGATTTCATGGCCTGAGGTCTCACAGGCCGTAAAGGCCGATTGCGTTCCCGCCGACGATCCTTGCGGCATCGGCGCTGCCGGCCGCATCGATGACCGACTGGATAGCACGCCGGCTGTAACCGAAGCTGCCTTCGCTGTGCGGATAGTCGCTGGCCCACATCACGCGATCGACTCCGAGGCGGTCCAACTGGCTCAGGCCCAGCAGGTCGTTTTGAAAAGTTGCAAAGCAGTTCCGGTGCCAATAGTCGCTTGGGCGAAGTTCGATTCTGTCAAACAGGTTGCCGTTGCCATAGCTGTCGAACACCATCTCGGCGTCCTGCAGTGCCGGCGCGACCCATGCGATACCGCCTTCCGAGAAGACCACCTTGAGCTCCGGGTGCCGGTCGAGAATTCCGCCGAAGATGAGCTGGGAGAGCGGCTGGCGAAAGGGGGCGAGCGATGTCATCACGCGTGTCGCAATGCCGCCTCGCACGGAGGTTGCCGATCCTTCGCCGACATGGAAGTTGATCGGCAGCCCTGCCTCGGCGACGACTTCCCAGAACCGGTCCATAGATTCATCGCTGTAATTAAGCACTCTGCCGTCCAGCGGGCTGGTGCCGGGATTGATCGGCACCACGAAAGTCTTGAGCCCAAGATCGACGATCTGCTGCATCGAAGCCTCGGCGCGGGCCGGATCCCACCAGTTGGCGAATACGCCGACGCCGAAAAATATGCCCGGACGACGCGAGGAAACCTCGGCTATATAGGAGTTGTAAACCCGAAAAATCGTCTCGGTTACTTCGGGATTAGAATGACGAATAAACGATAGAATGCTCTGCGGAAAAAGAATTTCTTTTTGCACACCCTCTGCTGCCATATGGCCAAGCCGGATATCGATGTCGGCTGCTCCGGGACCGACATTGAGCTGAACCCCGCGCACCACTTCCTGCGTGGTCGGATAGGTCTCCATCGTTCCCTTGTAACCTACGCGGATGAACTGGTCGAACCAGACCCGAGGGGCCTCGTCCTTCAAATGAGCGGGAAAGGCATCAATGAAGATGTCTCCGTCGAGCTCCCAATGTCCATCGGCCGAAACGATGACCGTGTCCTTGGGCAGATCGAGCTCGATGAACGGCTCTATCTGGCGCGGCGTGGCGGGACCGATTTCGCGCATCAGCGGATTGGCCAGAGACCTGAACTGCATGGTCATCTTTTTGTCTCCCGTTTGATCGCGCTGTCAGCCGGTTTGCCTGCCGCAGAGCAATCGCTTGACCGTGTAACTCAGTACATGGCGGTCACCCTGATCGAAAACCTCAACTGCGAATGTGACCACCGCACGATTGCCGGCAGAGGTCGGCCGCAGTTCGGTCACTTCGACGCTCGCCCAGACCGTGTTTCCGACACAGACCGGCGCCCGGGCAACCAGCGACAGCTCCAGCAGCGCCAGTCCAGTGCCCTGCAGCAGTGATTGAAGCTGCAGCCCTTCGATGAAGCTCAGCGTCAGCGCCGCCGGGACCGGGCGGCCAGGCAGCAGCCCCTGGTGCGTCGCATCGACAAAAATCTCTTCCAGCATTCC
>JANLSP010000396.1:0-1955 GCA_031362485.1 Novosphingobium sp. | reverse complement strand
GAACCCGTTTGCCGTGACCATGGCGATAACATCGATTGGCAGCGTTCTCGGTCTCGAATCCGCCATCGGCATCACGGGCGGACATGCCGAGACCCGGGCGCTGATCGCATGGTGCATTGATCAGCTGGAGCCCTGAGCGTGCGGGACAAACCGCGATGCCGGCTCGCCAATCGGGACCGGCCCGTCTAGGAGCGCAGCCGATGGCATCGAACCGCAGGATCGGCACCGAGACTTCGGAAACCCGCGCACTGCTCCTGCGCGCCGCAGGGGAATTGATGCGCGAAGAGGGCTATGCTCAGGTAACCTCGCGCAAGCTGGCGACGAAAGCCGGGCTCAAGCCGCAGCTGGTGCACTACTACTTTCGCACCATGGGCGATCTGTTCGCCGAGCTGTTCCGGCAAGTGACCGAGGATCATCTCAAACTGCTCGACGAAGCCGCGAGGTCGGAGGACCCGCTGGCTAGGCTGTTTGAAATCAGTTGCGATCCCACCAACGCGGCGCTTCAGCTCGAGTTCCTTGCGCTCGCCAACCACCGCAAGGAAATGCATGCACTGATCGCGGCATTTGGGCTTGAGCTGAACAACCAGGAATCGGCGATCATCCGCGCAGCGATTTCGGCGCGGGGGCTGGAGCTGGCCAAGGCCACGCCCGAGGAGCTGGCGACGATCATCCAGACCGGTGCGCGCGGGCTGGCCTTCGCTGGCCGGTTCAACACCGAGCGGTTCAGCCATGCCCGCGATGTAGTGATCGGCTGGCTGAGGATGCTCGCCGCCGCCCGCTGAGAGGCGTCAGGGCTTCTTGGGCTCGCGATAAAGATCGTGGCATTGCTTGCAGGGCATGGCCTCGATCATCCGTTCGGTAACTAGCGCCATGTTGCCCGCCTCGCCGGCCTGCGCCATTGCTTCGGCATTGCGCGCAAAGGCCTCCATGCGCGCCATGAAATCGGCGTTGTTAGACCAGACTTCTGGTTTTGAGCGGCCACCGGGCACGCGGTTCTGGTAGTCCCTAAGAGCATCACGCGCGCCGTTGGCGATAGCGCGGGTTGCTTCCCCCAGCTTTTCGCGCGCCGCGAGTCCGGCGACAATATTTCCCAGCAGCTCGCCGTCGCGCTGAAGCTGGCTCATCGTCTGCTGACGCTCGAAGATCAGCCCTTCGCGCTCAGCGTGGCTGAGTTCGAGGCTGGGCTCGGGAGTGGCGGCGGCAATGCAGGTGGCCGAAACCATTCCCAGCAGTGCGCTGACTCCGGCCAGGCGCCAGCTGCGGCGCTGAATTTGCAATCGGACCGGCATTGGCAACTGGCTCCCTGGATAAATATGCGCCATCATGTCGCGCAGAGCTTGACTGTGGTCAAGATCAATTGCTAAGCAACTGCACAGCATTGCAACATATCGCAAGCGTGGAGTTCGCGGGGGAGACGCGCAGTGGCCTTCGGGCGGTTCGATGGCGGAATCGGTTTGCGCGCAGTGTTTGCCGCCATGCTGGCGCTGGCATCGACATTTGCCGCCGCCCCGGCCGCCTTTGCCTACATTGGCCCCAGCTACCTGCGGAGCGAAGGCGTAGCTGGCGACGCAAGGCCCGCTGACTTCGCCGGCTGGGTGCGCGCCGAGTCCAACTATTGGACGCAGCGGCCTGAATTGCAGGAAATCAGGGGCATCCGCGACAACAAGAACGACCTCCTGTTCACCGGGCCGCAGGCTCCCGCTCAGGGGCCAAACATGCTCGCCATCTCGATCAGCAAGGCGAGCCCTTCACTGGAGCCGCTGATGGCCCTTTGCCGAAGCGGCAATACGATCCCGGCGATGACCTATGCCGAATCCTCCGAGCTGGCGCGGCATCCCCAGGAGCATGGCCCTGCCCCCCGCGACGTCCCAGCCTTTTACCAATATGCGCTGCGGCAGGTGCAACTCGCCTGTCCGGTGGTCCCCGGTGCGCCCGAACAGGCCTTTGCCATCCAC
>JANLSP010000390.1:0-3432 GCA_031362485.1 Novosphingobium sp. | reverse complement strand
TTTGGCGAAGAACAGCAGCAGGAAGCCGACCTTGGCGTGATCCGGCGAAACGAATGATACGCGATAATTGCTGTTGATGTGGCGCATCACCGGGGCGCCGCCCGCGGCCACCAGCCGGGCCTTGCGCTCGACATAGAACCGCGCTGCCGCCGCGCTGCCCTCGCGCCATTCGCCGCCGACGAAATAGCGCCAATCCGCCGTCAGCACATCGGCCTCAATCATCTTCAGGCCGTCGTTTTGGTCGAGTTCGTCGCCCCACTCGTTGATAACTTGTTGGACGGCGAGCACTGCGGCTGCCTCGTCGGCGCTGAATTTTGCCATGATCTCTCCCTTGGCAACTCTTGCAGCCACTATGCCCGGGGAAAGGGGGTCTCTGTCAATCCTCGTCGTTGAGCTTCGTCGCGCGCCAGGCGAGGCGGACTGTGCCGTTGGCGGGTATAGTCGCTGCCCAGACGCGCTTGCCGACTTTGGCGGTGAGGCGACCGGAAAAGCCCGCGTAGGTTGTTGAATCGCCCAGCGGAAAATCGATCTCATAACGCACCGGGAAGGGATTGGCGTTGCGGATCGTCGCGGTGGCGGTCTCGCCCTGCTTTGCCGCAGCATCGCCGGTTGTTACTTCGGCGGTGACCTGGGTCGGCTCGCCGAAAGCCCATTCGACTTCCTCATCCAGGGCCTTGTCCGGTGTTTGGCCTTCGCCCACCAGCATGCGGCCCCATTCCCCGCCCTGATAGACCACGACCTTGCCCGCCGGCAGCGGCTCGCCGATCCCGTCGGCCTTGCGGTTGCGGAAGCGAAACAGCATCTGCGGGCTTTCAAGCTCTCTCCCATAGGCGCGACTGCGATAGACCAGCTGGCCGGTGATGCGGTCCTTGCCAAGAAACGCGACCTGCTTTTGGGAACGCGCCGCGACGGTAACCGGCTCCGGAATTCGGTAGAGCTTGAGGTCGCCCAGCGCCTCCGACACGGCTTTCAGCACGCCCGGGGCGTTCATCGACTTTTGCTCGCGCCGCATGGCCGTGACCATAATGGCTTCGTCTGCCATCATGCCCACCATCATCGGCGCGGCTTCGGACATCGGCGGGGAAGGGGGATACCAGGCATCGCTGGTGCTGCCGCGCGGCCAGCAGCCGAAGCCCTTCGAGAAGCCTTCCGCCTCGGCGCGGACCTGCCACCCGGTATCGTCGCGGGTATCTTCCGAGCGGTTTACCTTGCCGGCGACGGCCGAGGTGGTCGCATCGGCAAAGCTGGTGTCGTCGCCGCTCGCCATGGTCAGCCAGCCGAGCAGGGCCATGGTCTTGCCGTCATTGTCCAGCATGGCGACATAGGTCGCATCCCAGTCAAAGCCGGTGGCGATATAGGCAAGAGTGATGGTCACTGTTCCGCCCGGCTGGTCGCGGGTGGTCATCGAAAGCACGGGTTTGGGGGAAAGCGTCGCCGGGGCTTGCGGATAGAGCAGCGTCTGCGCCAGACCCGAACAATAGACCGCCTCGATGCCGCGCGGAGTGTCGATCACCACGCCGCCTTGCGAGGACCGGATGGTCGCGCGCTCCTCGACAGTTTTGCCGCTGGCTGGATCGGTGCGGCGCAGCGTGACCTGCTGGCCGGTGAAATGATCGAGCAGCCCCTTGTGGCTGAGCAGTGCGGCATCGCGGTTGCGCTCGCGCGGATCGGTGCCGAACAGGATAGCTGACTGCGGCACGATGCCGCTGGCGACTCCTTCGAAGCGCACAGTCACTGCGCCCGGCGGCAGGGTGACTGTGCGGGTCTCGGCAATCAGTGCGAAGGAGGTGGGATTCTGCCGGTTGATCGCATTGCCGGGCGCGCGATCGGGGTCGCGGTATAGCGTCACCGCGACGCTGTCAGGCGCTGCGGAAATGACCGGCGGCGCGGCGAGGGCGCTCGCCGGAACCAGCCACAGCAGCAAGGCGGCCATGCGCCACATTGCCGGTTACCAGGGCGTCAGAAAGGTGACTGTCAGCTCGGTCCTGCCGTTGGCCGGCACCGGCACTTCCCATCGGCGCTCATCGGCGCTGTCCTGGGTGCCCTTGATGCTTTCCTCGGGCACGCGCAGGTCGCGCCACCACCACCATTGGCCAAGCCCGCCCTGCACCACATCGACCGTGACTGGCTGCGATCGCGCATTGGTGACGATATAGCGCATCTGCGTGCGGTAATAGGTCTTCGGGCGCTCCGCAGTGGCTTCGACCACGCGGCCATCGGAATAGTTCACCTTCCAGCGCGCGAATTGCTCCCATTCCGCCGAGGTGATGGTGTCGCGCTTTTCCACCACCGGCTGCACCTTGACGTCAAACGCCTCGCCAGTCTTGAGCGCCAGTGCCGAGCCGCCTGGCGTATGCGGAATGTCGCTCTCGCCGATGAACTGTGCCTGCCCCCGCGCATCGCGCATATAGACGCGCACGGTGCCAGCGGGCAGCGCATCGCCGATGCCTTCGGCGCGGGCGTTGGAGAATTTGAGCACGGTTGCGGCGCTGCTTGCCTCGTCCGCGCTGGTCATCCAGCCGTTGCGGAATTCATAGCCCTTGCGCGCCGGCACACTATTGGCGTTGAGGAAGCCGACCTGCTTCGTCTGCGCATTGGCAATCGTCGTGCGGCCGTCGATCGGATAGGCGTAGAAATCGCCAAGCTGTTCGCGACTGCCCGTCTCAGTGCCGGGACGATTGCCCAGCGGGCGGCTGGTGCGTCCGCGATACTGCCCGCCGTTTTGATTGACCTGACCGACAGAGCCCGCGACCAGCAGCGCGCGGGCATTGGTGAAGGTCGTGCCGGTGTTGTTGTTCAGCGTGATCCAGCCCTGCACGTCGATCTTTCCGGCCTTCTCGTCGAACAGCGTCACATAGTCCGCCTTCCAGCCCATTCCCGGGGTCAGGTATGACAGAGTCAGCGGCCGGGTGCCGCCGCGTGAGCCTTCCACCGTCACGCTCAGCGTCGGGCGCGCGCGCAGGTTTGGCGGAAGCGAATCGAACACCACCCGCACCGGCAGGCCATCATCACGCAGCACCTCGATGCGCTCGCCGATGCGCAGCACAACGCCGCCGTTTGCCGCCAGTACGGTCGCCCGCTCGCGCGTTTCCGCGCCAGTTGCGGGGTTGGTGCGCACGAGCGTGATGATCTGACCGACCGCCTTCTGCATCAGCGCAGCCGGGGAGAGCAGGTCGTAGTCGAAGTTTTGCTCGACCACGCCGAAATCCTCGCCCGAAAGCGTTACCGTCTCGGGGCGGATTTGCGCGGAGACATCGGGGAATTCCTGGCGCGAGCGACCGGTGGGCAAGTTCACCTGCCGCACATCCTGCACCAGCGCGAGATTGTTGTTGTAGATCGTGACTGAGACATCGCCCTGTGCCGATCCGGGTGACGATCCGCTCTGTGCCACTGCCGATGCCGCGACCAGTCCAAGCCCAATTCCGAAAATCG
>JANLSP010000302.1:0-1960 GCA_031362485.1 Novosphingobium sp. | reverse complement strand
GCCGCCCATGTTCGGCCCGCCGATCAGCCATAGCCGGTCGTCACTGGCGAGCTGGCAATCGTTCGCGACAAACCGCTCGCCGCGCGCCGCCAGCGCCGCCTCGACCACCGGATGCCGGCCGCCTTCGACGCTGAGCACCGGCTCGGCGGCGATGCGCGGGCGGCGCCAGCCGGCCTCAGCGGCGCGTTCGGCGAGGCCTGCGGCGACATCGATCCGCGCCAGCGCGGCGGCGGTCTCGGCAATGGCCTGGCGGCTGGCCACGGCCCCGGCGACCAGTTCCTCGAAATGCGCTTCCTCGGCGGCCAGCGAGTGCCCGCCTGCCTCGGCGATGCGGCTGGCTTCTTCGTGCAGCGCGACTGCATTGAAGCGCACCGCGCCCGCCATCGTCTGGCGGTGGGCAAAGCCGCTGCCAGCGTCCATCAGCCGGTCGGCATATTTGGCGGGAACCTCGATGAAATAGCCGAGCACGCCGTTGTGGCGGATTTTCAGCGCGGCAACGCCGGTCTCATCGCGGTATTTCGCTTCAAGCGCGGCGATTGCGCGGCGGGCATTGCCGGAGGTCTGGCGAAGGGCATCGAGCGCGTGGTCATAGCCCTCGGCAATATAGCCGCCGGACGAGCGCTCGGTGGGTGGGCTGGGCACCAGCGCGCCGGCGTAGAGATCGACCAGCGCGCCGTGCCCGGCGAGCGCGGGGAGCAGCCGGGCCAGCAGCGGCGGCACGTCTTCACGCTGCTGATTGAAGAACTCATGCAGGTTTCGCGCCTCGTTCAGCCCGTCGCGCAATTGCCCGAGATCACGCGGGCTTCCCCGCCCTGCCACAATGCGTCCCAGAGCCCGCCCCAGATCGGGCAGCGCGCGCAGGACTTTACGCAAATCCTCGCGCAGCAGTGCGGAATCGGCCAGCCACTGCACCAGGTCGAGCCGTTCGGCGATGGCATTGGCATCAGTCAGCGGGGCGGAGAGGTCTTCCGCCAGCTGCCGTGCGCCTGCGCCCGTGACGCAGCGGTCAACCGCGTCGATCAGGCTGCCCTTGCGGCCACCCTGGCTGGAGACGAGAACTTCCAGACTGGCGCGGCTGGCCTCGTCCATTGCCAGATGGCTTTCGCCGCTGCGCGCGATCGGCGGCAGCAGAAAGGGCAGGGTGCCACGTCCGGCATGACCCAGATAGGCGAGCAAGCCGCCGCCAGCCGCGAGCATTGCGCGGGTGAACATGCCAAAGCCATCAAGTGTTGCCACACCATGGACTGCTTTCAGCCGGTCATTGCCGGTCTCGCTTGAAAATTCGCGCGGCGGGCGGGGTATCGCAGCATCGAGTGCGGTTTCCCAGCCTTCCGGGCAGACCAGTTCGCTCGGCCCCAGCCGTGCGAGCGCCGCGCCGAGCATGTCGGGAGCGCATTCCTCCAGTTCCATCCGCCCGGTGGAAATGTCGCAGGCCGCGATGCCGATAGCACCGCGCACCTCGCAGACCGCCGCCAGTACATTGGCCCGGCGCGGTTCGAGCAGCGCTTCTTCGGTAAGCGTGCCCGCTGTGACAAAGCGGACGATATCGCGCGCCACCAGCGCTTTTGAGCCGCCGCGTTTTTTCGCCTGTTCGGGAGTTTCGGTCTGTTCGGCAATGGCAACGCGGCAGCCCGCCTTGATCAGCCGCGCAAGATAGCCCTCGGCGGCGTGGACCGGCACCCCGCACATCGGGATCGGCTGGCCGTGATGCTCGCCGCGCGAGGTGAGTGCGATATCGAGCACCCCTGCGGCCACTCTTGCATCGTCGAAGAACAGTTCGAAGAAGTCGCCCATGCGGTAAAACAGCAGGCAATCCCCCGCCTCGGCCTTGAGGCCAAGGTACTGCGTCATCATCGGAGTGGAAGAGCCATGCATTGCGCAGCGGGGTTTGCGGCGGAATTAGCGATTCGCATAGCGAAACGGGCAAGCTTTCCCCTATCGCGGCGCGCCGACATTGGTT
>JANLSP010000269.1:0-3641 GCA_031362485.1 Novosphingobium sp. | reverse complement strand
GGTCGTGCGGCAGCGGCGGAAAACATCCATTGGCTACTTACCGACCGGCTGCGTTTCTTCGAGGACTTCAAGCGCTGGCCGCTCGCCGAAGAAGTGATCGACCACCCGATGTTCGCCACCGGCGAGCCGCGATCGGGTACCACCTTGATGCATGCGCTGATGTCGGTTGATCCCGATGCCCGCGCGCTGCGCTTCTGGGAAGTGATGCATCCCTCGCCGCCGCCCGGCACTGTGTCGGGCATCGATCCCCGCATCGCGCTCGCTGACGACGAATGGCGCGAGATCAATGCCAAGATGTGGAAATGGCTGCATTGCCACCCCTACAACGACATGCTGGGGGATGGTCTGCCCGAGGATGAACGCACCTGGGCCTTCGATTTCCGGGTGATGACGCCAACGGCCTGGTGGCGCGTGCCGATGCAGAACCTGTCGATGGGCCTGCCCACCGATCCGGCGGCGCAGAACCGGCTGCACAAGATGATGCTCCAGTCGTTCCAGTACAATCGCCCGAAGAAATTCTGGGTGCTGAAGGGCTTTCACGGGCACCGGCTCAAGGAATTCTTCGAAACCTACCCCGATGCAACGTTGGTCTGGCTACACCGCGATCCCGTCCAGGTTGCTGCCTCCTCAACCGCGATGATGCGCGACATCATGGAGGGGATTGTCGGCAAGATCGATATGGTGGCCGAGGCGAAGATGCACATGCAGCGCCTGCGCATGTCGATCGCCAACACCATGTCCAATCCGCTGCTCGCCGATCCGCGCATTCACCATGTGCGCTACAAGGATTTCGTCGCCGATCCGATCGGCACGATCCGGGGCTATTACGCATTCTCCGGGCGCGAACTGAGCCGCCAGGCTGAGGCGGCGATGTTGAATTACCTCGCCACCAACAAGGGCGATCGCCATGGCAAGTTTGCATATTCGACCAGCCTGCTGACCGACGCGGGCTTCGACATCGACGCGTTGAACGAGGAATTTCGCCCTTTCCGTGAGCGCTACGGGGTCGAGATCGAGGTGCGCAAGTGAGCGTGATCCACCCCCGCGTAAATCTCCATCAGGTTGCTTTCATGGACGAGAGCACCGAGTCCTTCATCGAGCATTGCCGCACCACCGGCGTTCAAAACATGACTCTCGTCACCCCCAAACTGATGCAGCCCGGCGAGGTTGATGACGCAAGGCAGGCACTGGCTGCGGGCGGCACGCGGGCCGCCGTGGTCAATCATCCGCTGGCAATGGGATCGAACCTCGAGCTTGACCGGGGCGAGGCCAGCGCCAGCCTGATAGAGGCAATCGGCATTGCCGCCGCAGTTGGAGCGCCGCACATCTATCTCGTCAGCGGCGGGCGCGGGCATCTCAGCTGGGACGAGGCGGCAGCGAAATTTGCGCAGGTCGTGGCGCCCTGCCTTGCCCCCGCGCGCGAAAATGGCGTGACCCTGCTTGTCGAGACCGCGGGCAGCCTGAATGTCGACATGCATCTGGCGCATACGCTGGACGATACCATCCGGCTTGCCGAGATTGCCGGCATCGGGGTGTGCATCGAATTGCACGCCTGCTGGTTCGAAGGCGGGCTTCGGGAAAAGTTCGCCCGCGCCATGCCGCTCACCGGGCTGGTTCAGGTGAGCGATTATGTTTCGGGTGATCGCTCGACCCCGTGCCGCGCGGTGCCGGGGGACGGCATGATCCCGCTCGAAAGCTTGCTCGGCGTCATCCTTGAACTTGGCTACGCAGGTGTGTTCGATCTCGAACTGGTCGGTCCGAGGATTGTGGCGGAAGGCGCGCGCGCGGCCTCGATCCGCGCGGTAGAGCGGCTATCGGAAATCCTCGTGAAATTGGGAGCCTGAACATGGCCTATGGCGACGGACCGGCCGATGAATTGCTGCGGACTAGCTGGGCGCTGTTCTGCGACCGGCTCAAGGCGGCAGGCGATCTGGTGTTCAAGCCGGCCAATCCGGCGGGGCCGATCATGCGCGCCGACGGCTATCATTTCCTGACGCAAAATCTCGCGCAAGCCTTCGATCTCGCGCTGGAAACCAAAGACCCGGCCTACCCGCAAATCCACTATTTTACCCATCCCAACATGAAACTCGGCGGAGATGTCTGCGATTTCACTTACCGGCAGGCGTGGATCTCGGGCAACCATGCCTACCGGATCACCGGAAAGAAGGGCACTGCGCGCTGGTTCAATCTGACCGTGCAAGGCCCCAAACCCGCGAAAGTCCCGGGCACAGACTTCGCGCCGCTGCATGAGCCATTTGGCGATACGCCCGAATGCAACATCCTCGGGCATCAGATCAAAGCGGACGCTGAGGGCAATTTCGAGCTCTACATCGGCGGGCCGCAGCGCGAGCACAACTGGCTCCCCACCACGCCCGGCAGCCGCAAGCTGTTCATCCGCGAGGCCTTCGACCAGTGGGGCGAGTTGCCGACCAGCCTGACGATCGAGCGCATCGGCATGGATGCCCCGCGTCCTGTCGCTACCGCCAAACGCATGGTCGAAGCGATGGAGTGGGCAGGTGACTTCGTTTCCGGCATCATGCGCGACTGGCCCGATCATTCGTGGGCAACCTCAGGCGGAGTCTGCGATCCCGATCAGCCAAACGTGTTCCCTGCCGACAAAAGCGCCAACAGCGCCGACGATGCCAAGCGCGGGCGCATGGCGGCGAACATGGTGTGGAAACTCGCGCCGGACGAAGCCCTGATTGTCGAGATGGACTGGCATGACGGCTTCTGGCTGTTCGGCATGGGCGGCTTCTTCGTCGAATCGATGGACTTCCTCTATCGCCCTGTCAGCTATTCGCCCGCGCGCACGCATGTCGATGCCGATGACGTAGTGCGCTTCGTCATGGCGCATGACGATCCCGGGGTGCACAATTGGCTTGATACGCAAGGGTTTTCGACCGGCAACCTCGGCTATCGCAACCTGATGAGCCAGAATCCGGCAACGTTTCGCTCGAAGCTGGTCTCGCGCGCCGAAGTGATGAAGCATCTGCCGGCGGACACCGCACTGGTGACCCGTGAAGAGCGCGTCGCCCAGCTGATCGAGCGTTACCGCGCCATCAAGCTGCGCTTCGGTATCTGATCCTGTGCGCCCGCTTGGCCTCCATCAGCTCACCGCGATGGATGTCGGACCGCTGGAGCTGATCGAGATCGCGTCGCTCAGCGGTTATCAGGCGGTCAGCCTGTTCACCAATGCCCCGCTTGTGCCGATTGCCGGGCAGGAGGGGAAATTCGTCTTTCCAACGGTGACACCCGCAATCGAACGCGAGGTGCGCGAACGCCTTGATGCGCTCGGTCTCGCCATGGTAAACGCCGAGTTTTTCCTGCTCAAACCCGCTGTCGATCTGGCGGACTATGCGCCGGGTCTTGCGCTCGGCCGCGCGCTGGGCGCGCGCCATGCGATCAGCCATGTGTTCGAGCCGGATCCTGCCCGCGCGGTCGATCTTATCGGGCGGTTCTGTGATCTTGCCGCGGCCGAGGACATGACCGTCGCACTCGAATTCTGCCAGATGACGCCGGGCTGCAAGAACCTCGCCCAAGCGGCATGGTTTGTCGAACAGGTGGCCGCTGCCAACCTCGGCTTCGGCATCTGCCCGATGCATCTGGTGCGCAGCGGCGGCAGCGCGGCTGATATTGCCGCT
>JANLSP010000195.1:0-4104 GCA_031362485.1 Novosphingobium sp. | reverse complement strand
CTCCACAGCACACGCTCGCCGCTTGCCAGCTCGCGGCGCAATTCGGCCTCGATGGCCTGGGGCATGGAAGGGGGCGGCTGGTCCACTGCCCCCGTTTAGCTGCGCGTGGTTATGAAACGGTTGCACTGGCGCGGCACAATTCAGGCGCCGAATGGTGCGGCGAGCTGGCGCCAGAGCGACTGGGCCCGATGGTGCTCAACGTCTGCCAGCCCCACCGAGACTCTGACGTTTGCCGGTCTGGCAATAGATCCTTAATTCTTGTCCCAGAACACCAGAATATCGCCGAAGTTGCGATCATGATCGGCCTTTGCCTGCGAATGGTGGACCAGATGCAGGCGCGGCGTCACGATTACCCGTTCCAGCACCCCTGAAAGCGGGGCCGGCAGACGGATCGCCGCATGGTGCCAGAAGGTTGCGACCAGCAGTGTGGCAGTCACCGCCGCGACCGTTGCCGGCGACGGGCCGAGCGCGATCACCACTCCTGCAGCCAGCGCGGCTCCGATAAGGTTCTCAAACGGATGGCTGCGCAGCCCGGTCGAACAATCGATCTGGGTGTCGGCGTGGTGGACCTTATGCATGGCCCAGAGCAACGGGGTGGCATGCAGGCCCCGGTGGAACCAATAGGCGAAGAAACTGCGCGCCAACAGCAAGACCAGGAAGGCCGCCGGCGCAGGCCAGCTTGCCAGCAGGCCCGGGCCGGACCACATGGCGGCGAGGATCGGCGCAATCGGCAACGTCGCGGCCAGTGCGAAATTGATTGCCGCCAACCCCCAATTAGTCGCCATGCGCGGCCAGGGCAGGGCGCCTGCGCGCTCGCCACGCATCGTTTCTTCGAGAGCGAGCAACACTGCGAAACAGACAATTACGAATCCCGATGACACTGTCATTTCGATTTGCCGAGTTCCTGCTTGCCCTTTGCCGGGGTGTGTGACACTTTTTCAACGCTTGAAGTCTAGATGTACTGTATCTCGTGATTGAGGAGAATTGAAATGCGCAGGACATTTGCTCCAAATCTGGGTTTTGCCCTTGCCGCCCTCGTGACCACGACCCCCGCCTGGGCGGGTTTTGTCGCAGCTCCTGCGCCCGAAGTGGCCGGCGGATTGTTGGCCGTTGGCATGCTGGGCCTCGGCTACCGGCTGCTGCGCAAGCGCTTTATGCGCTAGGCTGAGGGCAACTGGCGCAAGCCAATGCTGGATGCGCTTGGCCGCGACCGGATTCACTGGCTTGCGGCGCTCGCGGTAGTTGCCGCGATCAACGCTCAATCGGCGATTATCTTCGAAGCGATCGAAGTGCGGGGTTTCGTCCCGGCGCTGTTTTCCGGTTTCGCGGTCAATCCGATTTTCTGGTTTGCCTTGTTTGTAGGAGGAGCGATCGCTTTCTCGAGCGAGGACGCGGCGCCATTGCGGCGCGGAGACGGGCTGGTGCTTGCGCTGATGCTGCTGATGGTCCTGGTGCCGGTGCAGGCAGTTTCCGCGCTGGCGCTGCTTGGCGGGGGCGCCTGGCTGGTGGCGACATCGCCGCGCGGCAGTCGCGGCCGGCGGGCGGGCGCAGTGTTCCTCGTCCTGACGACCTCGCTGATCTGGGGGCGGGTCGTGCTGATGCTGGCCGGCGATCTGCTCGTTGCTCTGGATGCGGGTTTTGTCGCCTGGATTTCCGGTACCGCCGCGCATGACAATCTCGTCGAATTCAGCACAGGCGGCGGCTCGGTCATGATCGCCTATGCCTGTTCGTCGCTGCACAACCTGACCATGGCAATCCAGATGTGGGTGGCGATGGTCGCTTTGCTCTGCATACCCCTCAGCGCGCGCAGCGTGCTGATTGGCCTTGCGGCAATCGTCGCCAACGTTTTGGTCAACGGACTGCGCCTGTCCATGATCGTCAGCGACCGGGCGACCTACGATTACTGGCACATGGGTGCGGGCGCCACCATGTTCGCGTGGCTGGCGGTTGTCCTGGTGGCATCGGTGGTCATGATGGGCTGCTATGCTCTCGCGCCGCGCCGCGTTTAGCCTGTTGGTGACTGCCGGTTTGGCGGTGACTTTCACGATCAAGCAAATAGCGCCGAACAGCGACGCTGTGCTCGATGAAGCCAGCTACAATGGCAAGCTCGCGGACTTGCTGACCGCCCAAGGCTTTGTCGCAAGAACCGAGCGACGGGTTGTCCATACGGATATCGTCGCCGCGCGGGGCCAGTGCCGGCTCAGGGCGCGTATGCAGGGCGCGCTGTTCGGCTATGCTGCTTTCCGGATTGCCGCCGGGGAGCTCCCAGTTCCCGCCTATCGCTATCGTGGCAAGTGGTCGCGCGACTTTCCGCGCGGAACCTACGAAGTGCTCAGCCGCCTACAGTGGCTCGGCCTGCGCTATGGGTTGGTCGAGGGCGTCGAAATGCCGCTGCTTGTCGCCGTCAGCGACAGTTGCGATCGCGCCAGGATCGACTTCGGGCCTCAACAGTTGACCGCCAAGCGGCGTTAGGCAAAGCGCGGTCGCGGACTGTTCGCACTTGCGAAATGCTGGCGGAAGCCCGAAAGGCGCGGGCTATGACAGATGCCGATCTTCTCGCCGCCGCACAGATTTCCAAGGCCTGGCCTTTCGAGGAAGCGCGCAAGCTGGTGAAGCGCTATCCGCAAGGCAAGCCGGATGGCACGCCGATGCTGTTCGAGACCGGCTATGGGCCTTCGGGCCTGCCGCATATCGGCACCTTTCAGGAAGTGTTGCGCACCACACTGGTGCGCCGGGCCTATGAGACGCTGACTGGCGGAGCGCCGACGCGGCTGGTGGCGTTCAGCGACGACATGGATGGTCTTCGCAAAGTGCCCGACAATATTCCCAACCAGGGCCTGCTCACCGCGCACCTCGGCCATCCGCTGAGCCGCATTCCCGATCCCTTTGGTCGCTACGCAAGCTTCGCGCACCACAACAACGCGATGCTGCGCGAATTTCTTGATCGCTTCGGCTTCGACTACGAATTCGTCTCGGCCTCCGACAGGTACAATTCCGGCCAGTTCGATGAGGCGCTGCGCGGGGTGCTGCGCAATTTCGGCGCGATAATGGACGTGATGCTGCCGACATTGCGCGAAGAGCGCCGCAAGACCTATTCGCCGGTGCTCCCGGTCAGCCCGAAGACTCACCAGGTGCTGCAGGTGCCGGTCGAAGTCGTCGATGCGGAAGCCGGGATCGTCCGCTTCGAGGATCACGGCGAACTGGTCGAGCATTGCATCTTCGGTGGGCAGGCCAAGCTGCAGTGGAAAGTCGACTGGGCGATGCGCTGGACGGCGCTGGGCGTTGATTACGAGATGTGCGGCAAGGACCTGACCGATTCAGTACGCGAAAGCGGCAAGATCGCCCGGGCGCTCGGCGGCCGCCCGCCCGAGGGGCTGATCTACGAGCTGTTCCTCGACGAGAACGGCGAGAAGATCTCCAAGTCCAAGGGCAATGGCCTGACCATCGACCAGTGGCTGACCTATGGCAGCGAGGAGAGCCTCGGCTTCTACCTGTTCCGCGAGCCCAAGAGCGCCAAGCAGTTGCATGTCGGCGTGGTGCCGCGCGCGGTGGATGAATACTGGCAGTTCCGCGAGAAGCTGGGCACCCAGCCGGTCGAGCAGCAACTGGGCAATCCGGTGTGGCATTTGCTGCGCACCAATGGCGAGCGGCCCGGAGCTGGCGACACCTTGCCGGTGACTTATGGCCTGCTGCTCAATCTGGTCGGCGTGCTTGGCGCGGGCGCGAGCCGCGAGCAGGTGTGGTCCTACCTTGGCAACTATGTCGCCGATGCCAGCGCTTCGGCGCATCCCGAGCTTGACGCGCTGGTGACCTCGGCGCTCGCCTATAACCGTGATTTCATCGCCCCCACCCTCGTGCGCCGCAAGCCCGAGTCAGGCGAGGCAGCGGCGCTCGCGGCGCTCGACGATGAACTGGCGGCGACCAGCGACGATGCCACGCCTGAGGAAATTCAGAACATCGTCTATGCCATCGGCAAGGACCCGCACTACGGCTTCGAGAGCCTGCGTGACTGGTTCAAATGCCTTTACGAGACGCTGCTGGGTTCTTCCGCCGGCCCGCGCATGGGCAGTTTCATCGCGCTGTACGGGATCGGCAACACGCGGG